>CAZGKH010000029.1:6315-11903 GCA_964525665.1 uncultured Anaerolineae bacterium
ATCGCCGGGATGACCGTTATATCGCCGCCGCTGCAAGCTAATCCCGGCCCAGCTCAAGAGCCGGAATCACTGGCCCGCGCCCTCTACCGGATCAAAACCGAGCATCAGGCCTACACCTGGACCGTGATCGGGTATCAAGAGGCGCTGTCCCAGGTGCTGGGCCGGGGCTACTTCCTCCCCTGGAAGGTCTTCCTGGAGGACTACGATCCAGTGGAATACCGCTTTGACCCACGAGCTCCGAAGCTGGCGGTCCCTACCCGTTACGTTTTCATCATGGTAGAAAAGCAGGTCTTTGTCGGCCCGGATGACCTGGCGGCAGATACGCTGGAGCGGGCCAGCTTTCAGGTAGAGCTTCAAGAGTGGGCAGCACGCTACCAGCAATACCACGATGACATGTCCGTTTACTACGAGGATGGCTCAGTCGCCGTCTACCAGATCTATCGTTCGCCGGACATCGAACGCCAGATCATCGAAGAGTACGAGGCCGAGCTGTTTGGCTCACAACAATCACCCGCTCCCGCTGGACCCTAGTCCAGCGGCCTCAGCGGACTAGGGTCCGCTGAGAGCATAAAGTCTTAAACGGTTAAGTGGAGGAAAGCAGCTATGACTCCTTCGGATAGCCTCAGCCGACGCTTGTCGTTTGGCCAGCCGAGCACACTGGACTGGCCGGCCATTTTCGCGCCCCTGGCCCAGCACACCAGCTACGAGGCGCGGTTGGACGCCCTGCTGAAACTTCTCGGCAGGGCTACTGGCTTGCCCGTCATCGCCCTCTACTTGGCCGACAGTCCCGAAGGCCGCTTTCACCTGGTTCGCCTGCACCGTCCCACCCCGGAGCGGAAAGCCTCAGAGACAACCAAGTCAGGTCCTCGAGTAGGTTTCCTCGGCGGGGCCCTTGGCAGCCGAGGACAGGAGCCAGTGGACGCTCAGGCGGTCGAATTGGTTGAACTGGATGAAGCACTCTTCACGGATAGCGTCATTTCTGTTACCGCTGGCCTCTCTCTCGACCTACCGCGCCGCAACGAGTACGGAACCCTCTCTGTTATCTCCTCACCCCTCGGCTCGCTGTACTCCGTGCCGCTGATCCGCGAGGGAACGCAGATCGGGCTTGTGCAAGTCGGCCCCATTTCCGACAAGCCTGGCCGCGGCCTGCGCAAGGCAATGGCCTCGGCTGCCGCCCCCCTGACCCACGCCATCGCCCTGGCCCGTGAGCAGGCCCTGTTGAAGGAGCAACTAACTACCTACGAGACCCGATCCGACGTCAGCCGCCAGATGCTCCGCTCCGCCTTCGAGCTGAGCGAGTTTCTCAACCTGCTGCTGGACCTGGCGGTCAAGGCCAGCGGGACCCAGGCCGGCTTCATCGCCCTGGCAGACGAGTCGGGGGCGATCCGCCTGCACGCGGCTGCCAACCTGCCCGATGGTCTGCTGGATGGACTGGATCTCACCCCCGGCAGCGGCTTCCTGGAGTGGCTGGACGAGGCCGAGCGGTCGCTCTACGTCTCCGACTTTCTCAAGGCGGCCGAGCTCGGCATCCAGGCCATCCTGGCGGTCCCGCTGGTGGACGAAGAGCGGTTGCTGGGGGTGCTGGGATTGATGAATCTGGAAGGCGGCCGAACCCCGGCTGAACACAGCCTGATCCTGCTGGGCATCTTTGCCGAGCAGATCCAGTTGGTGTTGGGAAACGTCCTGCTCTTCGAAGCGTTCAACCAACGCTTCGTGGATACGCTCCACGCCCTCTCCCTTGCCCTGGACGCCCGCTATCCCTACAGCGCGGGCCATCACCGCCGCGTCACCGACTGGACCCTGGCCATAGGCCGTAAGCTGGGCTTGAGTGAGAGCCAACTGGAGGACTTGCGGGTGGCCGGGCTAGGCCACGACGTGGGAATGTGTGGGATCGTTGAGGCAGAACACGGCTTCCAGGCCGACTTCTACCACCCCTCCATCGGCGGGACGATGTTCGATTTGCTGCCCAACAGCCAGGCCATCAGCGAGGTCATCGCCACGCACCACGAGTGGTACGACGGCTGGGGCTTCCCGGCGGGGCTGAAGGGGGACGCGATCCCCATCGGTGGCCGCATTATGGCGCTGGCCGAATTCATCACCGAAAGCACCACCGCCGATCCGATTCAGGCCGCCTTTCCCCCGCCCAAGCTCATCGAAGAGATCGGAACCCGGCGCGGTCGGCAATTTGACCCGGCCGTGGTGGATGCCTGGCGAGAAGTCTTCGGCCGGCAACGGGGCCAGGCGCCGATCGGAATTCCCTTCCAGCCCTGCTATCAATTCAAAGGCGAGCCAGAAGCGGCCTGTGCCACCTGCCCCGCCCGAGAGGCTACTGTCCCGTGCTGGACCATCCCGGATGTCCGCTGCGCCCACCACGGTGACCCGGACTGCGCCGATTGCTTTATCTATTTGGAAGCGCTGGATCGTGCTGAGGCGGCCGGGGAGGGCCTGCCAGCACCGGCCCCGCGCCATTAGATTTCAGTCCAGGTGTCATTGCGAGCTGCTCCATAGCGCGGTCCCGCCACTCATTGGACAAGAAAGGTGAACATGATTGCGCTGCTGGTCTACTCGCTGGCCGAGCGGCGGCGCCGGCGTAACGGTCTGCAGATCACGGGACGGCTTAGGGTCTGTCGTAATTAAGGAGAAGATGATCATGACCCATCCATTAGTCAATCAACTACGTTTTGCCCGCAGCGAATTGATGCGCTGCCTGGAGGAGGTTTCCGCCGAGGATGCCCGCCGCCGCTTTGAGCCGATGAATTGCATCAGTTGGATCGTCGGCCATCTGGCGAGCCAGGAAAACACGTACTGGATGCTGCGGGCTCAAGGTCAGAACCTGGCACCCGGCCTGCACAAGCTAGTGGGCTGGGGCCAACCTGCCAGCACACCGCCGTTAGACGAGATGTGGGCCGTGTGGCGCACCATCACCAGCGCGGCCGATGGCTATCTGGACACGCTGACCGCCGGACTGCTACAGACCCACCTAGAGTGGAAGGGCAAACCCCTTCCAGAGAGCATCGGCACCATGCTCTTGAGAAACACCTACCATTACTGGTTTCACATCGGCGAGGCCCACGCCATACGACAACTGCTGGGTCATCCCGATCTGCCACAGTTCGTGGGAGATATGTCAAAGGCGCCGTATCGTCCAGAAGGTTAGGGACTGCACTTGTCCGCTTCTTTGCCACGAATGACACGAATTCTCACTAAATTTGCACTAGCGCAAAAGCAACCCTGTTTTCCGCTCGTAGGCCCGTCCCCGGGCCGTCTCACAGGGTGAGTTTCGCTCTACTGCCTAAATTTTTTTTCGTGGCAGATTTCTTTGGAGGTTGCAACCATGAGGTTCAGCGTTGTTGCAGACACAGGCGGCCCGATACTACTCGCAGGATTCGGCATCGTGGCCTACCTGATCGTTTTCGTGATCGAGTCCATCGTGTTGAGACTACTCAAATGGGGCACGTTCTGGCGCTCACTGCTGGCCTCGCTGTTGATGAACCTGCCATCAACCCTGGCAGGGTTTTTGCTGATTGGGCTAGTTGGATTCTCGCGCTTGAGTCGCCTGGGGATCTGGCTCATCCCAACCACCTGGGCGCTTTCGGTGGCGATTGAAGGGGTCATGCTGGTATTGATGAAGCGCGATGGGGGCCGCCAGAACTGGATGGCGTCGTTGGTGGCCAACACTGCCAGTTATCTACTGCTGTTCGTCATGCTGCGGTCTCTGTGAATCCGCTGCCCCCTCAGCGTCCTTCTCTGCTATCCATCAATACACCACGACTGTCCCCAGCACCACCCGATCATCCTCCACACCTCCTGAAGCATCCAGCACCGGCAAACGCTCCAGGGTTGGCAGGTAGTACATCCCCACTTCGAGCAGGTATTCGCCCGGCGGAGTGTCGGGCGCGATGATCAATCCATAGCTGTCTCGCACGATTTCGCCCAACTGCCACTCGGTGGTGGGATGGGTGCCGCCTAGAGGCTCGCTGTCCATCTGGGCCGCGACGTGATTATCGCTGTCCAGCAGATGGGCGAAGACAGTGTAGCGCTTGTCCATCTCGGCCAGGGCCTGCCAGTAAAGAGTCAGCCTGAGAGTCTTTCCAGCTTCGAGCTCCTGAGCGCGCAGACCATAGCCTATGAGCAGAGCTTCATCGCCGAGATTGGCCGCCACGGTGTGCTGCATCGGGAAGTCAGCTTCGTCGGGCGACAGAACGTAGAGGGTCAGGTAGGCCCCCAGGAAACTGCGGTAAGAACTCCTGTAACCATGGTCGTTCAGCCACTGCTCCGCCAGGTGGTCAGGATCGTATTGCTCCGCATAGCCGAACATTACCAGCCAAACCCGCGAGTAGCCCTCCGTCAGAGCAGCCAGTGCCTGATCGGCGCGCTGTTCGGTGTGCAGATCATGGCGGGAAATGAGATGATGCGACACCCCAGGCGGATGGCGGAAAACCTCGCTGTAGTAATCGAACAGCGCCTCCTGGAGGGGATTGTTCAGGAGAAGCAAATCCCCCGGCTGGACGTGATCCCGCACGTAGTCCATCATGAGCCTGTATTCGCCCTTGGTGTAGGCATCATCGAAGAACCAGTTGTGCAGGGAAATGGAACTGACCAAGAATATCCAGAGCAACCCCAAAACCACGGCGTGGGGCGACCTGTCCCCTATCCACTTCAGCCCTCGAGCCACGAGGATGATGAAGGCCGGAGCAGCGACTAGCAGATACCGCGCCTGAAAAAAAGGCATGATGGGATTCACCAGCCAGGCGCAGACCAGCGGTATAACCAACCAGGCCAACAGAAGCATTGGAGATTGGACCCTTCGACCAGGCTCAGGGCAGGGATTGGAGATTGGAAGGTGGAAGGCTGCGAGAGCAGTTCCGCCGCCCTTCTGAACGGTTGCGGCAGCAACGAGGCCCAGGGCCGCTAACAGTAGGAATGTTAGGGTCAGATAGTATGCCAGGGGCGGCTCGACCGTAGTACCCACACTGAAAGCAACCAGGCTTCTTTTGACTATGCTGATCAGGGCAGATAGGGTCAGCTCATCGAACCGCGCGCTGGCCTTGCCGCCCAGAAAGCCCCTTTGAGCCAGCACCCACGGCGAATAGGACAAAGCCAGAACGGCCTGGACGGCCAACCAGCGCCTCAACCCCCTTCGGTTACGTCGCCACTGCACTATCACAAAAGCGTTCTGGGCCACCACCACGAAAAGCGCGTAGTAGTGGGTGAAAATGGCTGCTGCCGTCGCCAAGAAGTATCCGATCCATAGGGTATCAAGACCTCGGAGGTTTCCGTTGGTCTCTCTGCTGGCAAAGTCGCTTTGATCATCGGGCCGGTCTGCTGGCCAAACCGCGTCTGAAAACCTCCGAAGTCTGAATTGCCCCCCCTCGCCGGACACGATTCTGGCCAGGAAAAACATCGAGAGGATCGTGCAGAAGGTCGCCAGGGCGTACATGCGCGCTTCTTGAGAATAGTAAACCAGAAAGGGTGAGATGGCGCAAAGCAGCGTGGCCAGCAGGCCCACCAGCTCGCCGAAGGCCAGCCGCGTCAGACGGTAGACCAAAGCCACGGTGAGCACCCCCAAAGCGAGGGACAGAAACCGC
>CAZGKH010000029.1:12003-13781 GCA_964525665.1 uncultured Anaerolineae bacterium
CAGACGGTAGACCAAAGCCACGGTGAGCACCCCCAAAGCGAGGGACAGAAACCGCAGGGCGAAGACACTCGAACCGGTCAGCTTGACCCAGAACCAAAGGATGAGGTGGTAAAGGGGGGGATTGGTTTCCATACGAGGGGAAACAGCAGACGACAGGGGAAGCTTACTCAAGTAGGCGCTGTGGGCCTCATCCCCCCAGATCTCCTGATGATCCAGCCGATAGAGTCTGAGGGCGAAGGCCGCTAGCAGAAGGAGGATCAGGATAGTGTTCCTGACACGACGATTGAAATCGCGACCACGCTGTTCTTGATCCGCTAATCCCGCCAATCCGCGTTCTTCCTAGATCTTCTCAAAGAACATCAGCACACCCATCAACACGAACAAGCCGGCCGCGCCCTTGCGCAGGATGTCGGGCGAAACGAAGCGGGTGATGACCTGCCCGACTACGGTACCAAGCAGGGTAACAGCCACCAATGCCAATGAAGCGCCCAGAAAGACCGTCCGCGGACAGTCGGTGTTAGCCGAGGTGCAGATCACGGCCAACTGGGTCTTGTCTCCCAACTCGGCCACGAACAACAAAGCGAAGGTACCCCACAGTAATTTCCAGTCTATCATTATGTCGAATCCTTTCCCAGGCATCTTCTTTCAGAAAGATCAGTCAAATCCTGCTAATCCGTGTTCTTCCTAATTCATACCGCCGGCAGTTCCGGCCAGAAAGGGTGAAACATCATCCACTGCTCCGGGCGGGCGCGCACGTGCTGCTCCAGAACGTCCACCACCCGGCGGACGTTAGTCATCAGGTCCCACCTCCGCTCGCCGGTGCGGATCATTTCGAGAGGCCCTGTGATCTTGAGGCCATATCCTTCATTTGGTTCATAATAGCAACTGCCCACGATGACCGACGCGCCGGTCATCAGCGCCAGCCGCACCGGGCCGACGGGCAAGTAGGCCGGTCGGCCAAAGAACTCGACCAACTCGCGATCCTCTGGGATGGGGCGATCCACGCCGGTCAACACGATGCCGCCGCCCTTCAGCCGCCGGATGGCCGCCCGCAGCGATTCGGGCGTTATGGGCGTGACCTCAAAACCAGACTTGGCCCGCAGGTAGTTCAAAAGGTGAAACCCCGCCTGTGGGTTCGCCAGGGAGAGCATCTGGATAGGCAAGCCCTGGGCGCCTATGCACAGGCCGAGGAGGTCGAAGTTGCTCATGTGAGCGGCGAGCACCAGCACACCCCGCCCCTGTGCCGTCTCAGACTGGACGAAGGCCAGGATCTCTTCCGGAATCCGCACCGCTTCAGCGAACACCTCTTTTGGCTGGCCGATGACGTGAAAGAAGTCATAGTAGGTCTGCCCGGCGTGGAAGAAGACCTGGTACGTCATCTGATGCAGCGTCACGTCGTCGGCCTCCGGGCCGATGATCTGGCGCAGATTGGCGCGCACCGTCCAGTAGACCTCCGGCTTCCGGCGAGCGATGACGCCAGCGGCAATCCGCGCCAACCCATACCCCACCCGACGCGACGTATGCCGGCCGACAATGATGCCCAATTGCGTCATCGGCCTACTACTGACAATATCTTGAAGACGCATCAGAGCTTCACCCTCTGTTCGCTCTCTCCGTTCGCTGAAGGTCTCTGACCTCTGTTCGCCGAAGGTCTCTGACCGAAGCGCACAGGGCTGCGGTCAGGAGACCTTGCCCAACCTCAAGGGGTAAGCAGCTACCTCCGTCCGTTCGCTGAAGGTCTCCGACCGAAGCGCAAGGGGGCTGCGGTCAGGAGACCT
>CAZGKH010000029.1:13881-17482 GCA_964525665.1 uncultured Anaerolineae bacterium
GGAGACCTTGCCCAACCTCAAGTGAGGTCAGGAGACCTCGCCCAACCTCGAGATCACTCGCGGGAGATAGACGGCGCGGCCACCTGGAACTCGGCCGACCGGAACAATCCCCGCGCCTCGATGAGCACCGGCAGTCCCCGCACGATGCAGATCGCCACGGCCACCCAGCTAACCACCGAAGCAACGAGCCACACGTTGTACCAGGCTGCGTGCCCCCCCGTTTGTAATCCCAGGGCCAGGGCCAGCAGCGTGAAAGCGACTGCTTTGACCACGGCGTAGATGGTGCGCATGGCGCCCGAAGTCACTAGCCACCGCCCCCATGAAGAGCGCATCATACTGTGCGCCGACTGTCCATGCTGCAACGCCACATTGCGAATGGAGTCGGTCAGCGCGCCTCGAATGACGACCGTCAGAGGAATGGCCACCAAGATCAGTCTGAGTTCAGCGTAGGCCACCCACAGGACGATCTCCACGGCCCGATCGGCCGCGATGTCCAGCGCGCCGCCGATGAGGGTCTGCTCGTCACGCCGCCGGGCGACGATGCCATCCAGCGAGTCCATCAAGATCAGCCCCACAGTGAGAGGCGCGCCCATCAATTGGCCCACGGCTCCGCCGAAGTACAGTAGCAGCACTATCACCACCAATAGCGGAAACCGCAACACCGTGATCAAGTTTGCTACATTCATTCAATCACCTCGTAATTATATAATTCTTCTCATCCCCATGAGCACCTTCTCCGCCGTGGCCGGCAGTTCTTCGATCCACACCCCCGTCGCATCGTGGATGGCGGAGATTATGGCCGGGGCCGTGGGCAGGGTGGTCATTTCCCCCACCCCTGTGGCCCCGTACGGCCCCGTCGGATCGGGTATCTCGATGATGATGGGTACAATCTCGCGGGGCATGTCCAGCACAGTGGGCATGAAGTACTCGCTGAACTTGCGGGTCTTGACCACTCCCTTCTGCTGGACGTACTCCTCCATTAGTGCATACCCCTCGCCCATGTGCACCCCGCCGCCAATCTGCCCTTCGATCATCTGGGGATTGACGGCCCGGCCTACGTCGTGCGCGGAGTAGAGCTTCAGCACTCCCACCTCCCCCGTTTCGGCGTCCACTTCCACCACAGCGATCTGGGTGGCATACCCATAGCTGATGTGGGGATCGCACATCCCGGTCTCAGGATCAAACGCCGTGGTCGGCCTGGCATCGCGGCCGCGGAAGGTGTAGCGGGCCTCAATGCGGGTCTTGCCCTCCTCGGCCCGCAGAGCATTGTGCCACTTATCCTTAGCCAGCCCACAGGCCGCCATTACCGCGTTGCCGGATAGATAGATGTGGCGGGAGGCGGAGGAGCTGCCGGCGTCAGGTGTCTCAGCCGTGTCTACCAGGGCAACGTCCACCCGCTCTACACCGATCCCCAGCGTCTCGGCCGCGATCTGGGCCAGGGCGGTGTGCACCCCCTGCCCCACCTCAGAAGCTGCGATCTTCACCACAGCCCTCTCCACCTGCCCAGAGTCGTCCAGGGTAAGCTCAACCATCGCCGTGGAATGGTCGTCGAAGCCCATGCTGTATCCCACGTTCTTGTAGCCGCAGGCCACCCCCACGCCGCGCAGCTTGTTGTCTACTGACGGGAGCGGCTCCGGCCGCACCCAGTGCCCATCCTCCTCACGCCAGTCAGCAGCCAGCGCCGCCTGCCGCAGCGTCTCTTTGATGCCCACCCCAGGCGGCATAGGATTGCCCGTGACGGCGATGGAGCCATCTTCTAAGAGATTCCTCATTCGGATCTCCACCGGGTCCATGCCCAGGGCCTCGGCCAGCTTGTCCATCTGCAACTCGTAGGCTACCGGCGGCTGGGTGGCCCCAAAACCGCGCATGGCCATGCCCACGGCGTTGTTGGTGTAGACGGTGTAGCAATCTATCCTGGCGTTGGGAACCACGTAGGGGCCGGCGGCAAAGCTCGTGGCAACGGCCATCACCACGGGGCTCGTGCTGGCATAGGCCCCGGCATCAGAGATGAGCTCGATCTCCATGGCCGTCAACTTACCATCCCGCGTGGCCCCGGTCCGGTGGCGCATGTAGTACGGATGGCGCTTGCCGGTGCGACACACCGACTCCTCGCGGCTGAAGACCATCTTCACTGGGCGGTGGAGGCAATAGGCGCACAGGGCCAGCAGGTGCTGGATGTACATATCCTCTCGTCCGCCAAAGGCGCCGCCGATGGCTGGCACGATCTCGCGCACGCAGCCCTCGGGCAAATCCAGCAGGTGAGCAATTTGGTGCAGGTCGTCCTGGGCCCATTGCACGGCGGCAATCACAGTGACCCGCCCCTCCTCATCAATGTAGCCCAGGCCAGCTTCAGGCTGCAGGTAGGCGTGCTCCACGTAGGGGGTGACGTAGTAGCCCTCGACGATAGCGTCAGCCCTGGCGAAGCCTGCTTCCACGTCCCCCTTGCGGATCTTGAAGCGTTCGAGCACATTGGTATCCCTCCCCTCGTGAACCAGGGGCGCATCGGGCTTCATGGCCCCTCGCGGATCGTCCACCACGGGCAGCGGCTCGTAGTCCACCTCGACCAGCTTGCGGGCCGCCTCAGCGATGCGCTCGCTCTCGGCCACCACGATGGCGATGCGGTCGCCCACCCAGCGCACCTTGTCTCCCTCAGCCACCAGCACCGGCTGGTCTTTGATGCCGATGCCATACTCGTTGACAGGGACATCTTTGTAGGTGAGGACGGCGACCACGCCTGGGTAAGCCTCGGCCTGGCTGGTGTCAATGCGCCGCACCCTGGCGTGGGAGTGCTCGCTCCACACCACTTTAGCGTGGAGCATCCCTTCCATGTAGAAGTCACCAGGGTACTTGGCTTGACCCGTGACCTTGGCCTGGGCGTCAATGCGTGGCAGATTCTGACCGATGACCCTCGCCTTCATGCTCGTACCTCCTGGGTGGCCATGCAACGGCTTGCATGATCTAAAATGCAATGGACAATTATAATGCAAAAGGCTGCAAAAGACAACTTGCAGCCACCGCGCTCGTGAATCTCTAATCATAAGACCTCGGAGGTCTTTTCGATCTGGTCAACTACGTTTCGACGTTCCCACCGTGGTTGCTATCAGTCTACACTTGCGGCTTCAGGCCCATGATCTGCAACCGGCGGCGGATGTCCGGCCCTGAGACCTTGCCGCCCGAAGACAACAACTCCCCGTCCACGAAGACCAGCGGCGCCTGCCCCTGCCCGGCGGCCACCAGGGCCACGACCTCGGGGAAGCGATCCATCTCTGAGGAGAAGAGATCGTAGTATTCGACGGCTACCTGCTGGCCGAAACGGGCAGTCAGTCGTTGCCGGGCCCAAGCGGCCGCCTTCCGCCAGGCGTCGGTCACGCCGGTGGCGCAGGCCGTGGGCACACCGAAGACACGTATGGGGACGGGATGATCCATTTCAACAGCAGCCAGGGCCCGCGTTCGGCCCGCAATTCACCGGCATGGGCATGACGCTGCCGCCGTCGCCACGGCGAATGAACATCACCGAGCGGAAGGCCTGCTGCGTCGTAGTGCTATGGCACTGCGGACACTCCGGCTGAAGCCCCGCATCCTTTTGCTTGAAAGTGGCTCT
>CAZGKH010000030.1:0-13741 GCA_964525665.1 uncultured Anaerolineae bacterium
GGTGGTGGTCTTCGGACATGAAACTGAGACGATGTTTGCTATGCTCCGGCGCTCCCGCGAGATGGCCCTCCCACATCTGTCGAGGAATCTGGCTCATTTGGCGATCTCGCCCAAACAGTATGTGCTCTCCCATTTGATCAAGCCTCCCATTCCGTGTCATTAGATTTGAACCCAAAGAACGCGCTCTGTTCAATTCGAGTGACGTACGTGCTTTGCGGTAGTGTCAGGTATGCCCCACGTTCTCCACCTACTCTGTGGCGATATTCCCTGGCGTGTTCTTCTGACCAGAAGAAAATGGACTTTCTTCAAAAGCTATCAACGATGCTGGGCTCGTCCAGCTTCTGCAGATCCAACAACGGCACGTAGATCAATGGCTCTGCCCCTTCTTCCACCACGCGATACTTCAACTCGCTGTCTATTTCGATGTGGAGGGGTTTTCGACAATGCCCACATTCCGTCTCAATGATGAAAGATAGCGCCTCGCCTCGTAACTGCCCTTGCACGAAGGGCGCTGCAATGGCATCAATGGCTCAAGCCGCGTAGACTTGTTCGCCCGTGCTGAAGGCCAGGTGGTGCGGCGTCTGCTCCACCGTCACTGGATAGGCCCACGTCACTGCCCCCTGTTCGTTCCTGAACAGAAAAGTCTTATGCTGCTCCAGTTCGTCCAGTATGTCCGTCACCTGGGCTGGGGGCAGCCTCAACTTCTGGGCGATGACTTCCGGCGAGAGGGGTTTCCCTATCCGGGGGAGTTCTTTTACCACCCAATTTCGAACGTGGTGATGTTCGTCGGACATGAAATCAAGCTGGGCATTTCCATGCACCAGTTTTTGCCATACCGAGCGAGGAACGGGAAGTGTACAGCGCCATAATCCTAGTAGCAGATTGTCGTCCATAGCAAACCCTCCTCATAGCCTTCTGAGTCAGTCCACATCCATTGGAGACTCGCAGTGCGGACATGACCTGACTCCTCGAAAAAGCTACTGCCTACATTCAAGGCATCTAATCTCCTCTCTTCCAAAACCGCGGAATCCACATCGGTACTTCCCGCATGTACTGCTCATACTCTTCGCCAAATCGCTCCAGCAACAGCCTCTCTTCGAAGCGCGAGATGTAGTGCAGAACCCCGATGGCGACAAGCCACACCACTGCAGCAGCCAGTGAGATGCTCAGCATCAGAAAGCCAAGATAAATCAGAATCTCGCTCAGGTAGATTGGATGCCGAACGACGCTGAATATGCTCTCTTTGATCACCCCAGGTTGCTGCCGCTTCATCAACATATGTACGAAGCGGCCTCCTCGCCGAACACGATAGACAGGCCCGTTCTCGCCAGGTAGCCCGACAGAACCAGCAGAGCGACTCCGGATGGTATTCTGATGCCCAAAGGCACGTACTGATTGAGGAAAGTGGCGTACTTGAAGAAGAAGGTGTCGGCTATCCACGTCGCCGCGAACAGGCAGGCCAGTACCAACTGCCCAGCGTCGCCAAGCGCATGCTCGCCGGCCAGATCGTCCCGCTGGTGATGTGCTTTCTTCTGGCTTTGCTGGTGAGCCATGTCATCTGCCTACTGGATGGGGTGCCGCAGCACGGTCTTCAGATTCTCAGGTTTGGCGCGTCTGGGGTCGCCCAGGTAGATTTCGTGGTGTTTGCCGCGCAGGGTGTAGCCGTTCTCGCGGGCGAAGGCGTACATCTTGGCCACGGTGGCTGGTTCCTCAGAATACGGCCCGATGTGCATGATCTGCATGGACAACCCCTCATGAAAAGTCTCGAAGCGCATCTTGTCCAGGGCCGGGTTGGGCTTCTTCTCCCGCAGTTGGGCCAGGGCCTCCTGGTACATCTCTTCGGTGATGTGGTCGGGCTGCATGATCATCGCCGTCCAGCACCAGTTCTCGGGGCGGGTGATGTCGAACTCGCCGCCCTCCACCCACCACAGCCCCTCCAGGGCCATCACGGTGTAGTCAAGCGGGTTCTCCTTGCGCAGTTTGGAGGCAAACTTGAGCGTGTACGAGATGCCGTAGAGCGCCTCCAGGGCCTGCTGGAAGGAGGATGAGTCGCCAGGGCTGTGGCCGGGTTCAATCGCGCCGTCAATCATGGCGAACTTAAACGGGGGGACGTCCACCACTTCGACCTTCCTGGCCGAGGGCTTGTATAGGTGTTTGCATTTCTTGCGCAGGTCAAGTTTCTCCATCAGGGCCTCCTTCCCTCAACGATCTCTTTCGCCCAAGCGGCAGCACGCTCAAGTTCACCCTCTGACAGCGGCCCTTCGGTGCCCTCGACAAAAAAGCCTTCCGGTGCGCCCATGAGGGTTCCGCCTTTCTTCTCCAGCTTGCCAGCGATTCTCGGCGCGGCATAGCCAAAGAGTCGGACCCATTTCGTCGGGATTCTGGTGTCGAACGCGGCTACGTTGGCGCCCTGCAGAGCGGACGGCGGGACCTTGTTAAGCAGGTCTTGCATCGCCTCCGTCGGCCTGCCTCCATGGGTCGGAGCCCCGACGATGAGAAGGTCGAATTCCTTCAGTTCGGCAGGATCCACCTCACCCACGTAGAGCACTTTCACCTCACCGGCAACTGCATCGCCGATAGCTCTTGCGATTTTCTCCGTATTTCCATGGACGGAGTCGTACACAACCAAGGTTTTCATCTTCCTGCTCCTTATTCCTTTTCGGCGTAAGTCTACAACGCCAATCTTACCACAGTTCGATCCATTTGGCAAAGAAAGTGCGACGCAGTCACAGACACGTCGCACGTGAGGCCCAAATCAGAGGATGTTGCTGCTTGACGGGCAAGCAATCAGTGGAGGCTCTCAAGCCCCTTATCCTCCACATCCATCTCTGTCATCTTCCCAGTAACCGTGAAGACCACCCGCTCGCAGATGTTGGTCACCCGGTCGGCGGCGCGCTCCAGGTTGTGGGCCACCCACAGCAGGTAGTTGGCCTGATCTATGGCGCGGGGATCGGTCATGATCAGGGTCATCAACTCCCGGTAGACCTGGTTGTAGAGGGCGTCTACTTCGTCGTCCTCCGTGGGGATGGCCCAAGCCAGGTCTACGTCTCGTCGGACAAAGGCATCCAATGCTCGATGAAGCATGGACTGCGCCTTCTCCGCCATGCGGGGGATATCAATGAGGGGCTTGATTAGAGGGCCTTCATCCATCATCAGATTGACACGCGCAATCCCCTTGGCGTAATCGCCGATGCGCTCCAGTTCTGTAGAGAGTTCCAGGACGGCAGCCAGAGTACGCACATCGCCGGCCACGGGCTGTTGGGTGGCGATGAGGATTAGGGCGTCGGCCTCAATGTCGAAGCGCTTCTCGTTGATGAGCCGATCCTGAGCGATCAGGCGTCGCGCTCCCTCCATGTCTCTCTGCTTAAGGATCTCAACCGACTCTACGAGGGCGTTCTCCACCATGCTCCCCAGAGCCAGAATCTCGTCCTGTAGACGTTGCAGTTCTCGATCAAAAGTTTCTCGCGGTCTGGTCATCGGATTCTACCTCCATCTCTTTCAAGTAGTGTATCACCTCTCGACGAATCCCATCGCGCACCTGTCGAAACAGGTCCAGTCGCTCTTCCTCGCTGCCGGTGGCCGCCGCCGGGTCGGCAAAGCCCACGTGCTTCACCTGGCCCGATCCCAACCAGAGCGGACAGTTTTGGGCCGCGTCATCGCAGACGGTGATGACGATATCGAATTCGGCGTCGCGGAATTCGGCCACCGATTTCGAGCGCTGATGAGAGATGTCAATCCCCAGCTCGGCCATCGCTTCTACCGCCAGGGGATGCACGGTGCCAGCCGGCACCGTGCCGGCGGAGTGGGCCTCCCATTCGTCACCCAAGAAGTGATTGACCAGCCCCTCGGCCATCTGACTGCGGGCCGAGTTGCCGGTACATAAGAATAGCACCCGTCGCTTCATTTGTCAACTCCTCACGTTTGACGCATCACGTTTGACGCATCACGCTTCACGCCTCATCCAAATCTGCCTGTAATGTAGTCTTCGGTAAGCTTTTCCCTCGGATTGGTGAAAAGCCGCTTAGTTGGCCCATACTCTACTAGATATCCGGCCCGGTCCTCCTCCATGTTGAAAAAAGCCGTGTAGTCCGACACCCGCGCCGCCTGCTGCATATTGTGGGTCACGACGATGATGGTGTAATCCTGAGCCAGCTTGCGCATTAGCTCCTCAATCTTGAGCGTGGCGATGGGATCCAGCGCCGAGGCCGGTTCGTCCATCAAGATGATGTCTGGCCTGACCGCGATGGTGCGAGCAATGCATAAGCGCTGCTGCTGTCCACCGGACAGGGACAGGCCACTCTGGTCGAGCTTGTCTTTGACCTCATCCCACAGGGCGGCCTGCTGCAGGGATTGCTCCACCAAGGCGCCTATATCGCCTCGAAAACCATTGATCCGCGCACCCCAGGCCACATTCTCATAAATGCTTTTGGGGAAAGGGTTGGGTTTCTGGAAGACCAGCCCAATGCGTCGCCGCACCTTAACGGGATCCACATCCTCTGCGTAGATGTTCTGGCCCAGGAAGCGCACCTCGCCCTCGGTCCAGGCCGTGGGCACCAACTCATTCATGCGGTTGAAGGCGCGCAGCATGGTGCTCTTGCCGCAGCCAGAGGGCCCGATGATGGCCGTGACCTTCTGGCGCTCAACTTGCAGGTTCACATCCTTGATGGCTAGAAAATCGCCATAGTGAACGTGTAGATTGCGCGCCTCAATCGCATACTTGCCATTTGGCGATGGATTCATGGAAAGATGAGGCTGCTTGCTGTTCGTACCTATCATGATCATATCCTCCTGGCAAAACGGTTGCGCAGCAGCACCGCCGTGGCATTCATGGTCAGCAGCAAGATCAACAGCACGCTGATGGCTGCGGCTGCAATGTTGCGAAACTCGTCTTGCGGACGCGAAGTCCACTGGTAGATCTGGGTCGGCAAAGTGGTGAACTTGGAGAAGGGGCCACTTGGGTCCACGGTGATGAAAGTCGAAGCCCCCACCACCACCAGAGGCGCTGTCTCACCGATGGCGCGGGAAATGGCCAAAATCGTTCCGGTGAGGATGCCGGGCATCGCATTGGGAAGCACGTGATGCCAGGTCGTTTGCCACTGGGTCGCTCCCAGGGCGTAACTGGCCTGGCGCAATGAAAGCGGCACGGCACGGATGGCTTCCTGGCTATTAATGATAATCAACGGTAAGATGAGCAGCCCCAGCGTCAGCCCAGCTGAGAAAATGGTGCGCCCATTGGCCGTCGTCGGATCGGCGAGGCTAAACAGTGTCCCGCTGCTCAGTGGCTCCAAGGCCCGCACAAAGATAGCCAGGCCCAACATGCCGTAGATGATCGAGGGCACGCCCGCCAGGTTGTTGATGTTGGTTTGGATGATGCGGTTGATCAAGTTGTCGCTGGCATACTCTTCCAGATAGATGGCTGCGCCCACGCCCAGTGGAAAGGCAAAGGCGATGGTGATGGCAATGGACCACAGCGAGCCCAGGATGGCCGTACGCACCCCGGCCTTTTCGGGATCGGCCGACTGCGGGCTGCGAGCGAATCTCGAGTTGATCCAAGAGACGAACTCCAGTTCAGCGTTCGGAAACTCGTCGGCTGCTTCAGCCTGGATGGTTGAGCGGTTGAAAAGCGAATCGTACAGTGACCAGGTCTGGACCACCCTGGGCTCCACTACGCGCTCCATGACCAATTCGTAGACCCCCTCCCGCGTCCGTTCGGCAAAGGGCTGATCGTGCTCCAAGCGGCGGAACAGACCTTTGGAGACATTCTCCTGAAGAATCTGCACGAGCTGCTCTTTCTCCAGTTGTTCCAGCGAAACGCCGTTCACGGCCAGTGTGTCTGGGGCCACCTCGTTCTGAATGGCCACCCATCCAAAAGATTGGTTGATGACGTTGTAGAGGAGGGCGATCAAGGCGATAATGCCAATGATAGTGGAAGCCTGGAACACACCGTGCCAGAGGCGAGCAGAACGATGACGTCCAGGCAGGTTGTGTTCGAACGCGCCATTCGCAGGTTTCATTCATACACCTCCCGGAAGCGCCGCACGACCCGCTGGCTGATGATGTTTAGCGTCAGTGTCGCGAAGAACAGCACTAGGCCAATGGCAAAGATGCTATTGTAATCAATCGAATCGTAGCTGAGGTCTCCCCCGCTGATGCGGACGATATGGCCCGTCATCGTCTCGGCGGCCCGGAATGGGTTGAAGGTAAGGGCAGAACCAGCGCCCGCTGCAATGGCCACAATCATCGTCTCTCCAATAGCCCGCGAAATAGCCACGATGAAGGCCGCTGCGATGCCCGATAGCGCCGCTGGCACCACCACCTTCACCGCTGTCTCTAGCTTGGTCGCCCCCAACCCGTAGGCTGCCTCGCGTAACGAACGCGGCACGGCACTCAGGGCATCCTCGCTCATGGAGGTGACCAGCGGAATGATCAAGATACCGATCACGATGCCGGCCGAAGCGGTGTTGTAAACCTCCACGGTGCTCACGCCAAAAACCTGCCGCAGCAGCGGCGTCATGAAAGTCAGGGCAAAATACCCGTAGACCACGGTCGGTATCCCGGCCAGGATCTCCAGAGTGGGCTTGAGGATGCTACGGGCACGGTGCGAAGCGTACTCGCTCAGATAGATAGCCACACTCAGCCCCAAAGGCAGGGCAACCAACATGGCGAACGTGCTGGTCATCAAGGTAGAGTTTACGAGGGGCCAGATGCCGAAATTGCCGATCTGAGGATTCCATTTGGTGCTGGTGAAGAATTCGACCAGTGATACCCGGTTCGCCGAGAAGAAGTCCATACCTGCCTTGTGGGGTACAGCTTCGCTGCCCTGCTGGCCTCGCTCAACGGTCACTGTGTGACCATTAACTGCGGTGACGTGCATCACCTCGTCACTGATGCGGATGATATCACCGTCTCGCAGACTTCGTCCGGTCGGGCTCAGGACAAAGATTGTCGCTTCGGCATCAATGTCAACAGCAAGCGGCTTGTTGACGTCCTCCCACAACTGCCGGGTGAAGAAGTTCAGCGACTCCTTGCCCAGTTCGTAGACAATGCCAATCGTAGTGAGGATGGAGATCACGGCACACACGAAGAGAAAGCCATAGATGATGCTCTCCGTGATGCGGGGACGCTTGCGCAGCGCGACCGAGACATCAGTGCCTCGATGAGCTGCTGTAATGGCCACAGCCTTGCTTGCGGTCATTGTTGCGCTATCCTGCATGGTTCCCTCTCCTTCTCTCCTGAAATGGGCTATGGGGAGAGATCAGCATCGTCTCTCCCCATGCCCAGTGCGGAGCAGAAAGTGTCTTGGGGCTGAAGACCAAAGGTCAAACGAGCCCATTATTGCATGGCATTCAGCCACGCCTGCTTGGCGCTGTTGAGGGCGTCCGTGCTGGCGGGGAAGTAGCCCACGTCCACCACTTCCTCGTCCACGTAGCTCAAGTAGAAGTTGATGAACGACGCTACCTGTGGCTTCTCCTTCATGATGTCCGCCGTCGAGTAGATGAACAACGGCCGCGCCAACGGATAGTCACCACTGTCCACCGTCGCCCTCGTCGGCTCCACGCCCTCGATCGAAAGCACCCGCAGCACATCCTCGTTCTCTGCGTAGTACGCGTATCCGAAGAAGCCCACCGCGTACGGACTGCCCAGAATGCCCTGCACCAAAACGTTGTCATCCTCGCTCAACTGTGTGTTCGACGCACTCAGGATCGGCTCTTCGTCCTTGTCGAACACCTCCTCCACGAAGAAGTCGAACGTCCCACTGTCCGTCCCAGGAATGAAACGCAGGATCGCTTCGTCCGGCCAACTGGCGTTCACGTCCGACCACGTCTCTGCATCCGACGAGAAGATCATCGCCAGTTCCTCGAACGTCGCGTCCTCAATGAAGTCGTTCTCGCGACTCACCGTCACCGCCAGCGCATCCGTGCCCACGCGGAACTCGATGGGCTCTCGCCCAATGGAGCGACACGACTCGACCTCGGAATCCTTGATGCCCCGGCTGGCGTTGGAGATGTCGGTCTCACCAGCCACGCAGAAGCGCTCAAAGCCAGCACCCGAACCAATGGAGTCGATGGTGATGTTGCCATCGTAGCCTTCATCCTGGAAGCGTTCGGCCATGCGCTCAGAGAGAGGGAAGACGGTTGAGCTACCAGCGGTGACGATGTCTCCCCCCACCTCTAGCGGATTCACCTCGGGAAGAGCCAGCACCTTTACGGTCTTTACAACTTCCTTTTCCTTGATGACTTCCTGTGTAACAACGACTTGCTTCTTCACTTCCCTGGTAACGACGACTTCTACAGTTTCCCTCACGACCTGAGGTTCAGGCGTGGTCGCAGAGCTACACGCTGTCACCAGTGCCAGCAGAAGCAGCAGCCCGGACACGATAGGAAACGATCTATTCTTTCTGTACATTTTCTTTCTTCTCCTTATGTTTGTTATTGTTCGTTCTGCAGAGTCTTCTATTCACAGGCGGTCGGCGGTCAGCCCGTTCTCCGCCAGGAACTGCCGTATCTCACGGCAATCGTCCACAGTGACCAAACTGACCCTATCCCCGTTCCAGAGGATGAGGTGATAGGCGCTCTCTTTCTTCCAGAGCGAATCAGACTGCCAACGAGGGTGGACATAGACGGGCGGTTCGATTTCCCATCCTTCGGAAAGCATAGTCAGCAGTTGTTCATAGGAAGCAAACATCGGGGCACTCCTGCACATCGTCGGCGGAGAAGGACGGATTACCGGCCCGTTCCTCAGCCACCCAGGAGTATTGTATCACATTTGGGTTAAGAGCACTTTAGAGGAAGTTTAACGGAAGGTTAGAGGTTTGTTAAGGGGATGTTAACGCCGGGAGGGCCACGTAGAAGGTGGAGCCTTTGCCCTCGACGCTTTCGGCCCAGATGCGCCCGCCGTGGGCCTGGACGATGTGGCTGGCGATGGACAGGCCCAGGCCAGTCCCACCGCCGGAGCGGGCCCGGTCGGCCTTGTAGAAGCGCTCGAAGATGCGGGGCAGGTCGTCAGCGGGAATGCCCACGCCAGTGTCGCGCACGGAGATAATCACTTCCTCGCCGACAGGTTGCGCCGAAAGAGTCACCTGCCCTCCGGACGGGGTGAACTTGATGGCATTGTGAACGATGTTGGTGATCACCTGCTGAGCTCGCTCCACGTCGGCCAGAACAAGAAGCAGGTCGGCCGGCAGATCAATGGTGATGTTCAAGCCAGTTCGTTCGGCCTGGGGGCGCAGCCGCTCCACCGGCCGAAACACCACATCGGCTACCGGGGTGGGGGTCAGGCGCATGGGCGCCTGACCCGACTCGATTCGTGAGAGTTCCAACCACTCCTGCGCCATTTGGGTCAGAGCCTCGACTTCGGTTTCCATGCGATCCAGAAAACGCCTGGCAGCCGGTGGGTCATCCAGTGCTCCATCGCGCAGGGTATCCACCAATGCTTGAAGCGACGCCAAGGGGGTACGCAACTCGTGAGAGATGTTGCTGATGAAGTCCCGTCGCACCGTCTCCAGCCGTCGAATGCGGGTCAGGTCCTGAAGGATAACGAGGGAGGCCTGTTGTCCAGCCTCGCGCAGCGGCGTGGCGATGGCCTGCAGGAACGGGCCCTGGCGCCCCGCCTCTAACGACGAGAACTGCTCTGCGTTCTGCTCGCAACATTGCTGCCAAAGATCAATCAACTGGTGGTCTCGGGCTACCTGGGCGAAGGGACGGCCCAAGGCTGTCCCCTCATCAGCGGCGAGGATTCCGGCCGCGGCGCGGTTTATGAGGCGGACACGACCTTCGCCATCAGTGATGATCGCTCCATCGGCCATGTTGTCCAGCACAGCGGTCAGCCGGCTGCGTTCCTCCACCAACGTGGTGACCGTCCCCTGAAGGCGGCCGGCCATCTGATTGAAGGCCCGGGTGAGCACACCCATTTCGCCGTGGGGGATGGGCAAGAGACGGGCACTCAGATCGCCCTCAGTCATACGTTGGACAACTTCGGTCAGCCGGTGCACCGGACGGGCGATGCGCTCAGCTATGAACAAGGCTAGTAGCCCGGCCAACAAGGCTGTGACAATAGAGGCCGCCACTACAGTGTTTCGGAGACGGGCTATCGTGGTCTCAATCTGAGTCAAAGGCAAGGAAATTCTGGCGATCCCCACTACCTGTCCACCGACCTCCACTGGAATGGCGACATACATCATGTCGTAGCCCACCGTGTCGCTGTGCCTGGTGCTGATCCCCGTACCCTCGGCCAGTGCCTGCTGCACCTCCGGTCGGCCCAAGTGATTCTCCATCACGGCTGGATTCTCGCGGGAATCGCCCAGCACGACGCCATCGGCACGGATGATGGTCACGCGGGCTTCCAGTAGCTCACCCCATCGCTTGGCTAGGGGGTCAATGGTTTCGATGGTGCCCCCCTCAGCTAACAGGGACCCGATGGCGTCTCCTGCCAGCCGTGCCTCGGCCGTCAACTGATTGCGTCGGTAGGATAGGTGGGCCTGCCGCATGAAGCCTGAGAAGTAAACAGTCAGGACTGCTGTTGCCAGCAGAATGAGGATTACGTAGGGGATGGCTATCCGCCAGCGAATGGTGCGAAACATGGGTCACCCCTCGAAGCGATAGCCGACGCCGCGCACGGTGACGATGCGTGTGGGGCGAGCGGGGTCGGGCTCGATCTTCTCCCGCAGCCAGCGGACATGGACGTCCACTGTGCGGCTGCCGCCATCGAACTCCCAGCCCCACACCCGTTCCAGGATCAGATCGCGGGAGACGACGATGTTTTGGTTGCGAGCCAGGAAGGCCAGCAACTCGTACTCTTGGGGTTTCAGGTAAAGGGGCTTCCCCTCGCGCAACACCTCGCGCCGGCCCAGGTCTATGGTCAGGTCGCCGAAGGTCAATTGCTCCGCTGGGGGTGACTCAACCTCTGCTACAACTTCCTCTCGATCAAGACGCACCCGCCGTAGCAGTGCTTTGACCCGGGCCAGGAGTTCGCGCATGCTGAAGGGCTTGGTCAGGTAGTCGTCGGCGCCCATCTCCAGTCCCACCACCTTGTCAATCTCGTCGGCCCGAGCGGTGAGCATGAGGATGGGCACGTTCATCTCTCGGCACAGGATGCGGCACACCTCGAAGCCGTCCAGCTTGGGGAGCATGATGTCCAGCACGATCAGGTCTGGACGCTCCTGTCGGGCTACATCCAGCGCAGCCAGGCCGTCGGCCGCCGTGCAAACGTCGTACCCCTGACGAGCCAGGTTGTATTCCAGCGTTTCCACTAAAGTGGGCTCGTCCTCTACCACGAGTATCTTCTTGTCCACAGTCACTCCTCGCTGCTTATTCCTTGTGGCCTCAGTACTCTACCCGCTTGCCTCTAAATCTGGACATAAGCGCCTCAAGAACGGCAATGACAGCTATGAAGACGACATCCACCATGACCGTAAGGCTAAAAGCGTAGGCCAGATAACTCAGGACGGTCAACGAGGCGCCTGCCACCACTTCCGGTACTTGGCTCACCCAGCCGGTCAGGTAGAAGAGGAGAGCCATCAGCCCCATGAATAGAAGCACCGGCCTCCAGGGTTCCCGATCGGTCTCACTGGGCAGCATGGCGTTGGATATGGCGAAGATGAGGTAGAGCCAAAGCCAGAAATCGGGCGTTTGAAGATGAGCCAGAATGCTTTCCCAGAATGGCTCCCTTTCTCCATTGAGCAGGATTTCTCCCAGGTCACCCAGGCCCAGGATCAGTTGACCGATGATCAAGATAGCCAGGCAGCCGCTGATAAGGGGAGCCACGCCGATCAGGCTGCTGCGAAAGGGATCGGTACGGGCCACTTGCACCGATCCCATGCGCATTTGATTACCACGTCTCTTGGAAGGCCAAAGGGATATTTTCCCCGTCCGCACCCCCAACAACTTGGCCGCCAGCCAGTGACTCAACTCATGGATAAGAATGCCCGGCAGCAGTAGCACGAAGTACAGATACATGGCTGCCTCGTTATTCCCGACAAGGAGTAAACCCAATCCCTGGATGTGCCGGTTTATCCAGCGTTTCATGAAGAACAGGGGGGCCAGGGTCGCGGCGAGCCATATCAGTGGGGCCCAGTTGCTAAACATAACAGTTGGAAGTTGGAGGTTAGAAGTTGGAAGTTAGAAGGTGGGCCAACATCCAACATCCAACCTCTAACCTCTAATCTCCAATCTCCCCTTTGCCTGAGCCGCGATACGCACGATCTCCACGAAGTCAGCGGCCTTCAGGCTGGCTCCGCCTACCAGAGCGCCGTCTATCTCCGGCTGGGTCATGAACTCAGCGGTGTTGGAGGGCTTGACGCTTCCGCCGTACTGCACACGCACCGCCTGGGTCGTGGCTTCGTCGTAGAGGTCAGCGATGGCGCCGCGGATTATGAGACCGATGACGGTGTTGGCCCCGGCGCCGGTAGCGGCTTTGCCCGTGCCGATGGCCCAGATGGGCTCATAGGCGATGATCATGTTGCGCACTTGCTCGGCCGAGAGGCCCTCCAGGGCCGCGCGCACCTGGCCGGAAACCCACTCCTCGGTCTGGCCAGCCTCGTGCTGCTCTGGACTCTCGCCCACGCAGACAATAGGAGTCAAGCCGTGGGCGAAAGCTGCCTTGATCTTGCGGTTGACTCCCTCGTCGGTCTCGCCGAAATACCCACGCCGCTCCGAATGGCCAATAATGACGTAGTGGCAAAGCCCCTTGAGCATCAAAGGCGAGATCTCGCCCGTGTAGGCCCCCTTGTCCTCCCAGTACATGTTCTGAGCCCCCAGCTCGATGGTCGTAGGCTTCAGGAGGTCAGCCACGGTGGCCAGGGCAACGAAGGGCGGACAGAGCACCCTGTCCACGCCACGCACCTCGTTGAGGCCCCGCCTCATCTCTCGCACCAGGCTCATGGCCTCGTCAACGGTCTTGTTCATCTTCCAGTTACCAGCGATAATCGGTGTGCGCATGATTTCTCCTCACTTATCTTCTAAAGCTGCAATACCAGGCAGAGGCTTGCCCTCGAGAAACTCCAAACTGGCGCCCCCGCCGGTAGAGACGTGGTCTATTCTATCGGCCACGCCCGCCTGCCTCACTGCCGCCACCACATCGCCCCCGCCGATGATAGTGGTCGCTTCCAAATCGGCCAGGAAGCAAGCGATGGCCTTGGTCCCCACCGCGAACTTGGGGAATTCGAAGACGCCCATTGGCCCATTCCAGAAGACAGTCCTGGCATCAGCTAGTTTCTGCTCAAAGAGCTCCACCGTCTCAGGCCCGATGTCCAGAATGAGCCAGTCCTCTGGCACTTGATCTACAGACACTACTCTTGAATCAGCCTCGGCGTCGAACCGATCTGCCACCACCACGTCCACAGGCAGAACCAGCTTCTCGCCTGCCTTCTCCAGCGTCTCCCTGGCCACGTCCAGGCTATCGTCCTCCACCAAGGACTGGCCTATCTTATACCCCTTAGCCTTGAGGAAAGTGTTGGCCATGCCTCCACCGATCAACAGACCATCCACCTTGGTCAACAGGTTGTCAATGACGCCGATTTTGCTGGAGATCTTGGCCCCGCCTAAGATGGCCACAAAGGGATGCGCGGGGGCAGTCAGAGTTTGTCCCAATACGGTCATCTCTTTTTCCATCAGGAAGCCGGCCACGGCGGGCAGATGCTCGGCCACTCCGACCACTGAGGCGTGAGCGCGGTGAGCCGCGCCGAAGGCGTCGTTGACGAATATGTTGGCCAGGGAGGCCAGTTTCCTGGCAAATGTCGGATCGT
>CAZGKH010000030.1:13841-17428 GCA_964525665.1 uncultured Anaerolineae bacterium
AACAGATCAGCCACCCGGCAAGCGTAGGCCCACTCGTTGTCATACCAGGCCAATACTTTGATCAGATTCCCTCCGATGACCATGGTGAAGGGGGCATCCACGATGGACGAGCGCGGATCCCCCCTGAAGTCTACCGACACCAGGGGGGCCTCGGATACTCCCAGAATGCCTTTCATTCTTCCCTCAGCCGCTTCCTTGAAGGCGCCGTTGATCTCCTCAGCCGTTGTGTCCTTGGCCAGCACCGCTACCATGTCAACGATGGAGACAGTGGGGGTGGGAACGCGCATGGAGATGCCGTGAAAGATGCCATCAAGCGCAGGGATAGTAATCCCCGCTGCCTTGGCTGCACCAGTAGTGGTAGGGATGATGCTCAGCGCCGCCGCCCGTGCTCTCCTAAGATCCTTGTGGGGCAAGTCCAGGATGCGTTGGTCGTTGGTGTAGGAGTGGATGGTGGTCATCAGCGCCTTCTTGATGCCGAAGGTATCGCTGAGAACTTTGGCCACCGGAGCAACGCAGTTGGTGGTGCAAGAGGCATTGGACAGGATGTGGTGCTTCTCCGGGTCGTACTCATCCTCGTTCACCCCCAGGACAACGGTCAGATCGGGGCCCTTGGCCGGAGCTGAGATAACCACCTTCTTGGCTCCTGCCGTCAGATGCATGGCGGCCTTCTCGCGATCCCTGAAGATGCCGGTTGATTCCAGGACGTAATCCACCCCCAGTTCGCCCCAGGGAAGCTGGCTCGGATCACGCTGGGAGAGAAATCTGATCTCCTGGCCACGATGTCCTGAGCTTGTCGAAGGGTTGACCACCAAGGCAGCATCCTTGACCTCGACGGTGCCTGGGAAACGGCCGTAGTTAGAGTCGTACCTGAGTAGGTGGGCCATGGTGGGTAGATCGCCGATGTCGTTTATGGCCACCACTTCCAGTTCATCGGGATAGTAGTCCAACATGGCCTTTAGGGCCTGGCGCCCGATGCGCCCGAATCCGTTGATTCCAACTTTGACTGTCATTTGTGTAACCTCCTTAGTGAGATTGCTGATTGGCCGACATTTTTAACACAGGACACGGATTCACACAGATAAACACGGATTCTCCCCTTTTTTACTACAAATCTGTGTGAATCTGTGAAAATCTGTGTCCCAATTATTGTGTGCCGGTTGAAATGTTAAATTTGTCAGTCAACCAGGTGAGATTGATAGATTCGTAGATCCGTAGACTCGTGGATTGGCACTTGGTCACCACCTACGAATTTACGAATGTACGAGTTTACCAGTTTGCCAGCTTACCTTGAGCATAGTAGAACTCCATTAGATTGCGGGCCAACTTATGGGGATCATGTCGCCAGGGCTGCTGAGGATCAATCAAGTCCACTGATACGACTTGATAGTCTCCTTCATGGTCTAGAACCACCAATTCCGTGTTGGGGTTGAGTTTCACGTTGAAGTTATCGTTCACCAACACGTGGTGAAACACATCTCTCCCCACGTGGCGTTGTAGCGCCTCCACGTGCTCCCCAACACTGAATCCATCGGTCTCGCCTCTCTGAGTAGCCACGTTGCATATATATATTTTCAAAGCTAGGGAGGCGCGGATGGCCCTGGTGATGTCTTCCACTAAGAGATTAGGCAGCACACTAGTAAATAGACTGCCTGGACCAATAGCGATCAGCTCTGCCTCCAGGATGGCCCTTATGGTTTCAGGGTAGGCCCGCACTCCGTCAGGCTGCAGGAAAACTCGCTCGATGGGCAATTTGGCCGCGGTGATGCTGGACTCTCCCTCCACCCGGCTGGTAGCTCCTGCTGCCTCATCCTCGCCCCGAAGATCGGCGCAAAGGGTGACATCTGTCAAGGTGGCGGGCAAGATGCGCCCCTGCACGGCCAACACCCGGCCCGACTCGAGGATGGCTCGCTCAAAGCTGCCTGTCACATCGGCCATGGCAGCGATGAACAGATTGCCAAAGCTGTGGCCGTTGAGACCGTCCACCCCGCCGAAGCGATACTGGAAGAGCTGGGTGGTCAGCGATTCGGCGTCGGCCAGGGCGGCGATGCAGTTGCGAAAGTCGCCAGGGGGGAGCACCCCCAACTCGCGGCGCAGGCGGCCTGAGCTGCCCCCATCGTCGGCCACAGTGACGATAGCCGTGATATTGGAGGTGTATTCCTTCAGGCCCCGCAGCAGAGTGGAGAGCCCTGTCCCCCCACCGATGACAACCACCTTGGGCCCCCGGCCGCGCTGACGATGCCGATAGACTGCCTGCACGACCTCCTGGCCCGGTCTCAGGAAGGGCGCTAACAGCGAGCGGCTTAGCTGCACCACTGCTATCATCACAGCAACTAAGCCCAACACCCCGAACAGAGCAGCCCTGATCAGTCGTGGAGCAAACTGTAAAGTGAGATAATAGAACGTGGCCGACAGAGGCTGTTGCCGATAGATGTTGACCAGAAAGTAAGCGACGCCCAGACCAATGCACGTAACGCCCAACATGAGCAAGAGCAGCCACCTCTTGACGCCCATGCCTGGATAAAGCCACTTCCAACCGGGGATGTTCTTGGGAAGGAATCTCATGCCGACCGCCTTTGCTCTCTGAGAACGCCAGCCTCAATAATTATAGTCCAACTAATCCAGCAAGTCAAACAAAAATGAACCCAACCTGCGCACAAGGCGGGTTCATTTCCTTTTCCCTTCGACGTGTCTATTCGGGATGGCAAGCAGCTTCTTCAGGCTAGAATCACTAGTCCACGGAAGGGTTGGAGTTCAGAACCTCGGTCCACCAGCGAGTCAACTGTTCGATCACAGCCTCTTCGATCTCGGGCATCGAGAAACCGAGGCTCAGCACCTCCGCAAAAGGCTTGCTGAGGATTGATGCTAGCACCTCTCGGCGCCTCTGAGCCAATGGCAACTGATCGGGCTGGTCAGGGACGAAACTGCCTAGACCCGGTCGGGTGAAGATCACCCCCTGCTTATTCAGCTCTTTATAGGCGTGGGCAACCGTGTTGAAATTTACTTTCAACTCTACCGCTAGTTGCCGGATGGGGGGCAACCGTTCGGCCGGCTGAAGTTTACCCACCGCTATCAGGTTTTTGATCTGCCCAACTATTTGTAAGTAGATCGGGGCCCCACTCTGGCGGTCAACGTGCATCATCATGATTGCTCTCCTGAAGAGTTATATGGTACAATCATATCGGTATTTGCTTATTTTGTCAAATTTCGGCATCGTTTCATATCCCCGCTTGACGGGGCAAAGGTCAGTTTACACAATGCCCGAAATTTGACAAAAACGCCATGCCGTTGTAAAGTATCTGTCGCTTGCCCAATTTGGACAAGCCTTGTATAATTTGGCCGTTGCCCTTGGTGATTCATCCGCGAGGGCTGGCTTCCAATCTGAACAAATCAAGGTAGGAAGGAGGTGAACGTAGTGGCTTATATGATCACTGAAGAGTGCATCGCTTGTGGTGCCTGTGAGCCAGAGTGCCCTAATGAGGCCATCACCGAAGGGGATGAGATCTACGAGATTGATCCCGAGAAGTGCACGGAATGTGTGGGCTTCTTCGATGAATCCCAGTGCGCCCTGGTATGCCCTGTGGATTGCT
>CAZGKH010000031.1:0-12169 GCA_964525665.1 uncultured Anaerolineae bacterium
CTGCTCGTCACTCTGGAGTGGTCAATCAACCCAGCCTGGCGCACAGACTTGGGTTTACCGTGGCGGTCAGTGAATACCCTGCTGAGATGGAGCCTGGCCTTAGTCGCGGCCATCATCTTCTTTTTCACCCGCAACCTTTGGTTGCTCGTACCCATTCACTGGGGCACCGAAATGGCTTGCCATCGCCTGCTGGCTGGCTTTTCCCACCGGTTGGGGATTGATCTGCAGAGAACGGCGGATTGGCTGGATTAACGGATCATCCACAGATCCTGTGCGCATCGGTGTCTCAAACATGCAAACGACAAGGGGCAAACAGCTTCATCACACTGCTTGCCCCTTATGCTTGTTATCCGTAAATCTTGCGCCCCGTGTCCTTTTACCTAAATCACAAAGGACAGAATGATCAGTACAGCCAACATTGCCGCGGCCAAGATGGCAATCCGTTTCAGGTCGGAGTACACGTAGCGATACTCTTCGGCCAACTTTGCCGCCTTCTCTTCGGCGAGCTGTGTCGCCTTCACCTCCGCCTGCGCTTCAGTTTCCTTCGCCACAGTTGGGCTTGGTGATAGCGCTGACTGCTTGGGCCCGGCCGTAGGTCTACTTCTCCTTTTCTTCTTCGCACTCCTCTTGGCGCGACGCGATTTCTTCGCCATATTCTTACCTCCAATTTATTCTTGTTCGAGTAGCCGATGGTATTATACCACATTTTAGCAACAACTTCAAGGTAACAAATTCGCCGCTGATTGCGGCTAACCGCGTTTTTGTGGTATAATAATGGAAGTTAGAAATTGGAGGATGGAGGTTTGAAAGATGGAAATTGGAAGGTGGAGGTTGGGATATGGAAACTGGAAGATGGGGGTTAGAAGGTAGAGGATGAAACGTATCCAACATCCAACCCTTCGGCCAGGCTCAGGGCAGGCGTCCAACATCCAACACCCAGTAGAACCAACCTCGCCTCGGCGAGCCGCCCAGGTCCGCTTCCCCGACGGACGGGTCTTCGAAGCTCCCATCGGCACGCCGCTGGAAGCTTTCGCGCGGGCCGCCTTCCCCGATCCCCTGGTTCCGGTGATGGCCGCCCTGGTGGATGGCAAACTGAAAGAGCTGACCTGGTCGGTTACCTGTGACGTGGAGGCCACGCCAGTCACCCTGGCCGATAACGACGGAGAGAGAATCTACCGCCGTTCCCTTTCCTTTCTCCTGGTGGCTGCGGCCCAGCAGCTCTTTCCCCAAGCTCAAGTTTATGTGGACTATCCCCTTCCCTTCGGTGGCTACTTCTGCGAGGTGCGGGGGCGGGAACCATTTACTCCCCAGGAGCTCGACCGACTGGAAGCACGGATGAGGGAAATGGTCGCCGCCGACCTGCTCATCACCAAGGAGCAAGTACCGCTGGACCAGGCGGTGGAACTCTTTCGCGACCGGGGTGAAGAGGAGATGGTCCGCCTGCTCGCCTACCGTCGCAAAGATTATCTGACCCTCTACCAACTGGACGAGGTGCGCGACTGCTTCCACGGTTACATGGTGCCCTCTACAGGCTATCTGCGCCTCTTCGCCTTGCGTTCCCATCCGCTCGGCTTCGTTCTTCAGTTCGCTCGCCGCTACCGCCCCACCGAACTGCTCCCCTTTGAGGAATTCCCCCAACTGGTGGCCGTCTTCCGCGAGTACGGCCAATGGGTGCGGCGTCTGGCCGTCGAGGAGGTGGGGGCGCTGAACGAGGCCATCGAAGCCGGGCGGATGTCGGAGATCATTCTGGTGGCCGAGGCCCTGCACGAGCAGCGGATCGCGCAGATCGCCGGGGAGATCGCCCGTCGGCGGGGAGAGGTGCGGCTGGTGCTCATAGCTGGTCCGTCCGCTTCGGGCAAGACCACCTTTGCCCGGCGGCTGTCCGTGCAACTGCTGGCCGCTGGCATCCGCCCGGTGGCCATCAGCCTGGACGACTACTTTCTGGAGCGGGAGCACACCCCGCGGGACGAGCGGGGTGAATACGACTTCGAGGTCCTGGAAGCGGTGGATCTGACCCTGTTCAACGATCACCTGCTGCGCCTGATGGAAGGGGAGGCGGTGTCTATCCCCCATTACAACTTCCGCGCCGGCCAACGGGAGGCGGGAGAGACCCTGCTCCTCGGCCCCGACCACGTCCTCCTGGTGGAGGGGATCCACGGCCTGAACCCGGCCCTGGTGCCGGCGCTGTCCCCGCAGCGCGTCTATCGCATCTACGTTTCGGCCCTTACCCAACTGAACATTGACCGCCACAACCGCGTCTCCACCACCGACAGCCGCTTGATCCGCCGCATCGTGCGAGACGCCAGGACTCGTGGGTACTCAGCCCAGGAGACCATCGCCCGCTGGGAGAGCGTGCGCCGGGGGGAAAGGGACTACATCTTCCCCTATCAAGAAAACGCCGACGTGATGTTCAATTCGGCCTTGGTGTACGAGTTGGCGGTGCTGAAACCGCTGGCCGAGCCGCTGTTGTTCCAGGTCAAGCCTTCCAGCCGCGCCAGGGTCGAGGTACGGCGGTTGTTGGCCTTCCTGGACTGGTTCCTGCCCTACTCTTCGGACATCGTCCCTAGCAACTCCATTCTGAGGGAGTTCATCGGCGGATCAATTCTGGAGGAGTTTAAGCCATGGCGAACAACGAACGGACAATAGAGCGAGCCCAACTGTTGGCCCGCTTGGCCGCTGAGCGCGCCGGACTACTGGAGCAACTAATCGGCCTGGACGAGAGGACGCTCACAGAAGTGCCACTCCTTGACGACTGGACAGTCAAGGACCTGCTGGCCCACATCGCTGCCTGGGACCGCTGGGAACTGCGGGAGATGAGGCACATGGCAAGCGGGGAAATCCTCGATCTCACCGAAGTTCGAAACACGGATGCCTTCAACGCACACGCTGTAGCTGCGCGGCGAGATCGAACCCTAGCTGAGGTGCTGGCGGAACTGCAAGAGGCCCGCTCCCACTGGGTGGCCTGGCTGCAGGCGTTGCCCGACGAGAAGTTCTATCGGCAGCATCTCTTCGAGGGAGAGGATTGGTCTTGCCCCGGCTGTGTAGAAGTTCAGTGGCGGCACGACGCCGAACACGCCGCCCAGATCGCAGCCTGGCGGGAGACCGAAGGGTTGAAAGGGAAAACTGGCCCCAAGGCGGTTCTGCTCACTGCCCTAGCTGCTGCGCGCGACGAACTCCTGACCGCTGCCGCTCTGGTGCCCGCCGAGGAGCGTGCGTCACGGCCCGTCTGTGGGGAGTGGACCCTGAAGGACGTGTTGGGCCATGTCGCCGACTGGGAGTGGTTCGGCATGGAAGGCCTGCGAGAGATGGCCGCTGGCCATGCGCCCCAGGTCGAGCGTATCGAGAGCATAGAGGACTGGAACCGAGCCCACGCTGATGCTCGTCGCCACCAGCCGTGGGAGACGGTGTGGGCCGACCTCCACGCGGCGCGCCGGGCGCTGTTGGAAGTCATTGAGGAGATAAGTCTGGCTGAACTGGGTCGGTCTTTCCCTTTCCCCTGGGGCCCAGAGGGCACGGCCTATCGGTGGGTCTACGTCTACTTGGCCCATGACCGCGAGCACGCCGAGGGATTTCGGACGATTATTGATGAAGGTAGACTTTGACCGTGAGAGGACCTGGTGGGACACCCAGTCCCCCAAAGGTGGACTGGGTACTCAATGCCAGTAAGTTAAGACCTGATAGGTTTCCGAAAGGCATCGTTTTCAGCTAGGTTCGACCTGATTCTAGACACATTTGCGTCGAAAAGCGGCTTGTGAAACCTGTCAGGTCTGGGATGGACACCTTAACTTACTGACATTGACTAGGTACTCTGGCCAACTTCTGTGGCCCAGAGGCGATGGAGCGAGTGTGCCAGGACGAAACCCTGTGCCAAGAGAGCAGGGGAGGTGATGAGGAGATTTCAATGGAGAGACAATCATTCAACTTCGGCCGGCACTCTCCACAGCCGCACTGTGCCGTCCAGCGAGCCCGACGCCAGGATCTCCCCGTCTGGCGAGAAAGCTACGCTGTTTACGCTATCTACGTGCCCCTTCACGGCGCGCAGTAACGTGCCATCCGCTACCCTCCACCAGCGCACCTCGTGCCACGCATTGCCGGCTGCCAACATTTTCCCATCCGGCGAGAAGACGACGTTGCCCATTCCACTCCTTTGGGATTTCATCTCTTGGAGAAGAGTCCAGTCATCCACTCTCCATAGCCGTAGGCATATAGCCAGCGTGGACCCATCCGGCGAGAAGGCCACGCTTCTCATAGCGCTGGATTCTTGCCACTCGTGTAGCAGCGCACTGTCCGACACTCTCCATAGCTTTGCAGTGGAGTCCAGGGAGCCAGAGGCTAACGTTTTTCCATCGGGGGAGAAAGCTACACTGACCACTCCATCTGTGTGTCCCTCCATCGTCTGCAACAGCGTGCCGTTCGTGACTTGCCACAATTGCACCGGACCATCCCAGGTGCCGGCGGCCAAAACTCGCCCATCTGGCGAGAAATCCAGGCTACATATCTTCTCCGAGTGTCCTTCCAGCGTGTGCAACAGCGTCCCGTCGCTCACTTGCCACAGCCGCACCTTGCCGTCTGTCGAGCCAAAGGCCAGTATCCTCCCGTCGGGCGAGAAAGCGACATCCTGTGAGTAACCTCCCTCCCTGGTTGAGGATATCGAAGTCCTCAATACACGCAAGAGCTCTCTATCCGCTACGCGCCACAGCCGCACCGTACCGTTTCTCAATCCCAAGGCCAACAGTGTGCCATCTGGAGAGAAGGCGACACTGTCCACCTCGTTCTCGTGCTCTTCCAGCGTACACAGGCAGCCGCTGCGCTTCAGGGTTAGGTCCAGCCAGGCGCACGGCTGCAATCCTGTTCTTATGATAAGCGCGCTAACAATCGTCAGCACTACCCCCCCCACAACCCACCATTTGCGCTCCACTATTACCTCCTGAACTGAGTTTGAATCGCTCTCTGAGGAAAACTGCGCAGCATCGGTTTGTACTTCATGCCCCATGTTTACGGCTTTGAGGGGAGAAGCTCTCTAAGCATTGAGGCTATGAGGGGCACTGCCAATCTTTTGCGATGCTCGCAATGTATAAGCTACACAGTGCAAGCCGGGACTGTAAGCCCGGCTTGCACTGCACTATCTTGTCTATTCACGCCAGGTGTGTTGGCTAGTCAACACAAAGTAGAGCTAGGTACTGATGGTCTTCAACACGAGCCTTGCCAGCACACGTTACAGCAGTTTTGCCCACAACGAGCCATACTCCCCCATCCCATCCTGCCCAGTCGTAGGCGAAACTGTTGAGGTTAAGGCCGTCGAAAATGCGTATGCAAAAGTAAACCCAACCATCGTCAGTATACCAGCGCAACTGGTCTGGGTTCTGCTCATAATCTATTGGGAAGTGAGGGAGCCAGTCCGCGTCGGCGGAACCACACTCTTTGCCGTCCCCCCAATAGTTAGACAGTGTTGGGTTCCTAACACAGGCCCCCGCATACTCGCAAGCATAGCACCCCCCCGGCCACAAATAGCCTCTTGAGGATGTTGCGGTGCACCACGATCCAGAGATTTCTTTCTCTCGTCGTTCCGCCATGGCCTGCCACGCTTCATCTAATGGGATCCCAGCCCTAACGGCTAGCAATTCACCGACTTTCGTTATCTGTTCCTCAGTCAACTGCTCATAAACGACCTGGCTTTGTCGGACAGTGATCCTTTCACTGATGATCAGGTCCACCAGTTGTTCCAGCTCATCATCGGTCCACTCGCTCACAGGATCGTCCAGACCCGGCAGGTTGGGTAAACGAGAATCCTCCAGCGGTGGCTCCTGAGCCATTGTCATACCCGACCCGGCGCTTAACAACAGCGCCAGCAACACGAATATTGAGAGAAACTTGATCCTACTCATACGTTAACCTCCTCCGACTTAGATACTCACCGGTCTCTCCAGTGGCATCTCTAGCATACCACAAATCAGGCTAGTTGTCACTGTGGAAATCCACAGTTTTCATCCTGTGGATTTCCACATCCACAGGTCATTTTCACCTTGTCTGATCATCTGTTGCCTAGTCCGTGCTCTTTTGCCCACACCGCCGCCTCCACTCGCGAAGTCAACCCCAGCTTGCCCAAAACGTTACTCACGTGAAACTCCACTGTCCGCACAGTGATGCTCAAAGTCTGAGCAATCTCATTGTTACTTTTCCCCGCAGTCACCAACGCCAATACCTCCCGCTCCCGTTCGGTTAGTGCATTCCACCGCTCCTCCACCTCCTCCCGCCAGCGCCGGGCACGTGCAAACTGCTCCGCCGTCCACAGTCGCTCCCCTCGTGCCGCTGCCCGCACTGCCGCCACAATCGTCTCCGGCGCTTCGTCCTTCAACAGGTAGCCCACTGCGCCGGTCTCCAACATCCCCCGCACGTACCACTCGTCGTAAGCGCTAATACCTGCACCGGCAGATCCCGCCGCTGCACCTCGGCCGCCACCTCTGCCCCCATCAGCCCCGGCAACTGGCAGTCCAGGACCGCTACGTCCGGCGGCAGCGTCTCAAAAGAGCTGGTGTCATTTTCCCAACTTTCCGCTTACCAGCCTGACGATATGATTGAACAACTGCCGGCCGAACGGTTCCTGAAGAACGTTCAGATAGACCTCGGTGACATAGGAGTCGGATTGAATCCAAAGGACATAGGCAGGCACCCCTTCGTTATCTATCCCATGCCACACGCGCCATGAACGTCCCTCTAGTGACTCCACGAGGGCATCATCGAGCATGGACACATTATCTTCTACTACCGACTCCCATGAGTAGTCTTTTATCGGATCTGGCAAGGCATCCAGTGCCGTGTGGGCCGCCTGCGGCGATGAGAACTTAAAAGAACTGCTGTGTATCAACGCAGCGAATTGGCCAGATTCCGGGGAAGTGATGATCAAGACCGCTAAGCGACCTCCTTCCCAGTTAGTGAGTGGAAGAGGGTCTATCGCTTCGCTGTCTTCAACGGACCCTTCGGGCACCGCCACCTCTACATCTCCAAATGCGGCCACATCGCTTGGTCGAACCAGAAGGTGTCCCTTGTTTCCTGAACCACCACTCGCTTGTTCTTTTCCAGCCACGACTCCTCCAGTCACGACCCCGGCCACAACCAAGCCAGCTATCAGGGTCAATAGAACGGCCGCTGTTATTGCGATGGCAGCAGAACAACGCATATGTCGGCCTCCCCTTCTCGAGTGCGCTGGTTAACTACACCGAAAAAAGCAAAGGTCATCAAGTGTCTAAATACTATACCCTGTAGCGTGCGTACCGCGCACGCTACAGGGTACGCCGCCTTTTGGTCTTCTACAGTTAGTATCCATACAGTCGCCGAGCAGTTATTGGATCCATACAGTTGCTGAGTAGTTACTTGGGCTACCCGAGCCATTCTGGAAATTAGTAACCCACCATTGCTTGGGAACCCCCAACTTACTTTCAGGTACTTGCAACCACCACGTCCACTCGCTAATGCATCCATGGTTGCTATTACAAGTTGTAGCATCACCACCCGCACCATGAAAGTGAGGATCATGACCGTAAGGGAACGTCCAAACGGCCAGAACATGCCACCACTGAGGAAATTCGAAGTGGTCTGCTCTTACGCCTGAAGCCCACCACTTCAGAGTTGGTGGTGCTTTTGGAGACAAAATGGGTGCCTGACCAGTGGGAGTTTCTGCCGAGGGAACGTCTACCAGCCGTTTAGCAATATGATTGAACAGCTGCCGGCCGAACGACTCCCGGAGAACGTTCAGATGCACCTCGGTGATATAAGGGCCAGATTGAATCCAAAGGACATAGGCTGGCACCCCTTCGTCATCGATCCCATGCCACAGGCGCCATGAACGTCCCTCTAGCAGCTCCACAACGGCATCATCGAGCACAGACGCATCGTCTTCTACTACCGACTCCCATGAGCCGTCTCCTATCGGATCTGGCAAGGCATTGAGTGCTGTCTGGCCTGCCTGCGGCGATGAGAACTTGTAGGAGGCGCTGTTTATCAACGCGGCGAATTCGCCAGATTTTGGCGAAGTTACGATCAGGTCTGTTGAGCGACCCTCTTCCCAGCCGGCAAGCACACGGTAGTCTCTCGGCCCCTCTTTCTCAACAGTCCCTTCAGGGACCATCACCTCCACATCCCCAAATGCGACCACATCGGCTGGTCGAACCAGCCGATGTCCCTCGTTTGCAGAGTCCGCTGACGGTGGTTCCTGGGCCATTCCTACGCCCGGCCCGGCGCTCAACAACAGCGCCAGCAACACGAATATTGAGAGAAACTTGACCTTACGCATCATGCACCTCCTTGCTTGACATGCTTGAGATACTCACCGACCTTTCCGGTGGCATCTACAGTATACCAGAAATGGAGCGGCTTGTCTACTGTGGAAATTACCAGTTTTGACCTGTAGATTCCTACAGGTACCCCTCCGGAGAATCTCCTAGCCCCACCAAAAAAGCCCCGGCATCCAGCACTGGGGCATCGGTAGAGCCTGCGAGCCTGACCATCAGGAAGCCACACCCTGCTCCTTCGCCCACACCGCCGCCTCCACGCGCGAGGTCACCTCCAACTTCTTCAAGATGTTGCTGACGTGGAAATCCACCGTCCGCACGGAGATGCTCAGAGTCTGAGCAATCTCCTTGTTGCTCAACCCCTTCGCCACCAACCGCAGCACCTCCAATTCCCGTTCGGTCAGCTCCCCTGGCCGCTCTCCCCGCACCCAAGCCGCTACCTTGACCGCCACGGGCGGGCTGAAGTACCCCTCCTCTTGCGCCGCTGCCCGCACCGCCGCCACAATCGTCTCCGGCGCTTCGTCCTTCAACAGGTAGCCCACCGCCCCCGACTCCAGCATCCCGCGCACGTACTCCCCGCTGTCGTAGGCGCTGAGAGCGAGCACCCGCGTCGCCAACCCCCGTCGCCCTAGCTCCGCCGCTACCTCTGGCCCTGCCATCACCGGCAACTGACAGTCCAGCACGGCCACGTCTGGCACGAGTGCCTCGATCAATGCTAGTGCCTCCTCACCGTCCTCGGCCTCCCCCGCCACCTTCACGTCGGGTGCCTGGTCCAGCAGCACCCGCAGCCCCATTCGCAGCGCCGGGTGGTCATCAGCCAGCAATACGCGGATGACCTTGCTCATGCATTCTCCTTCCCGCGTGCACGTAAAAACGTTGAACGTTCAACGCGCCAACGCACTAACGCACCTACTGCAACAGCGCGTCAAACTCCTCTGCCGTGTAGATCAGACGACCGGGATGCCGTGTGAGGCTGAACCAGTCCCAGCGGGCGTCGCCAGAGCGATCCTCGTCCAGAAACCAGCAGAGGGCCTGCACTTGCGATTCCCCGTTGATCACCTCCAGGGCGGCCGTCAGCCATCCCTGGGGATAGTTCTGAGTTGGGGGCGTTCCTTCGCCAGAGGCGAAAGTGTTGGTGGAGGTGATGTAAACCGGCAGCCCCCGCGTGGTGGGATAGGCGTTGATGATGTCCAGCCAGTCGCGGTAGACGCGGAACCCAGCCTGGGCGTCGCCCCATTCGGCCCGGCGCAGGTCCAGCCGGGGCTCCTCGGCCCTATCCCGCCCTACCAGTTCTGGTGCCTCAGGACGACCCGGAACGTGCAGGGCAAAGCCGTCGGGCGCGGCCAGGGGGATGCCGGCCGCCGATTTGGCCCACGCTCCCTCGTCCAGCGCCGCCACTAGGGTGTTCATGTAGTTGAGCCAGGGCACGCCTACGGCGTATGGTTCGACAGGCTCACCATGCCACCGTTGATCCCCGTCCTGGTCGGTGTTCCAGGGCCGCACCGGCCCCACCAACACCCGCGCCTGAGGGTTCTCGGCCCGAATTACCTGCACCGCATTGTCGGTGTGGGTGACCGGTTCGCCGTATCCGTTAAAGAGGCGGGCATACCACTCGGGCGTCATCGGCCGCTCCGGGGCCTGAGAGTTGCTGTTCAGCTCGTTGAAGCCACTGCCGAGAAAGTAGCCGTACACGTCCCGCAGACGCTCGTCCCGCGCCAGCCGTCGGAGGTACTGGAGATATTCGGTCAGGGCCAGGTAATCGTCCGCCGGCGGCAGGCTCTGCCCCTGATCGTAATCCACCCGCACCAGCACCCGCAGCCCCTTTGCTGTCGCCTGATGGACCCGCATGGCCAGATCGTCTATCCCCCAGAACTCCTGGTCGGCCAGTTGGGCGTAGGTCAGCTCCACGTCCCATCCACTGCGGCCGTGCCATTCTCGCTCTGGATTGGCAAAAACGACCCCCAATTTGGTCGGCACCAGGTTAGCCGGCGCGGGGGTCTGTGCTGCACCCACGACCATCCGCCCTCGCTCGATGCAGCCGGTGTAGCAATCGTGATAAAAGACCAAAGTGTAGCCTGCCTCATCTGGGACGACAAAAGTCCACTCCCAGGCCAAGGTGTCGCTGGCGTCAGTCGGCCACTTTTCCGATTGAGCTGGCTGCCCGTTCACCGTGAGCAATACGTAGGTCCACGGAACGACGTCCATCACCCGCAAAGTCGCCTCCTGGCCGGGCCGGGGCGAGGCGGGCTCCAGACGCATCTGGGGCCAAAGTGATGCGCGTGAACTCTGGCCGGGCATCACCACCACCTGCCCGGAGATGGGCAACAGCCAGTAGCCCCCCAGCAGAACCAGGAGTAAGAATATCCACCACCATCGCCGCAGTTCTCGTCGAATCCGACCCATCATCGCTCCACCTCCTCTTCCGGCAAGACCGGCAGGACAAAACGCACGCAGGTGCCCGTCTCTTCCCCTTCGGTCTGGCTCTCGATCTCCAGGCGGCTCTGGTGGCGGCGCAGGATTTCCTTCACCAGCGCCAATCCCAGGCCACTCCCTCCCTCTCCCTGGGGAACGGCCCGGTAGAAACGCCGGGTCACGTGAGGCAGGTGTTCGGCCGGGATGCCCGGCCCGGTGTCGGAGACGGCGCAGGCGATGCCCTCCCGCTCTCGCTGCAGGGAGACCACCACCCTGTCGCCGGGGCGGGAGTAGGTCACCGCGTTATCCAGCAGGTTGAGGAAGACCTGCTTGAGCCGGTCTGCGTTGCCCACGACGAGGGGCAGGGGGGCATCAGCTTCCAGGGAAATGACAGTCTCCCGCTCCTCGGCCTGGGGTGCGATCTGGGCGATGGCCTGTTCCACCACGGTTAGCAGGTCCACCGGCCGGCGCTCGATCTCAGCGCTGGTCTCCAGGTGGCCCAGTTCCAGCATGTCGTTCACCAGCCGGACCATCCGTCGGGCCTCTGCTTTCAGCAGACGAAGGGACTGCTGGCCGATCTCTGTGGAGATGTCGGGTAGGAGCAGGACTTCTAGATGGGTCAGGATCGTAGCCAAGGGGGTGCGCAGTTCGTGGGAGAGGTCGCTGAGCAGGAAGCGAGCCGCCCGCTCCGCTCGCTGTTGCGAGGTGATATCCAACAAGAAGACCACGTCCAGGCGGTGTCCTGAGCTTATCGAAGGGTCACCCCAGGGGGCCACCCACCAGCGCACGACCTGGTCCGAGGGAAGGGAGACGCTGCTGCGGTAGCGGCCTTCAATGCCCGCCTCCAGCCGCGCCGCCCGGTCCTCATTCAAGGCCTGGACCCAGGGCTCCTCCGGCAATCGGCAGGGCGGCGATGCCAGCCCCAGCAAACGGCAGGCGTAGGGGGTGGCGTAGCGGCAGGTGTGGTGTCCCTCCAGCACCAGCACGCCGAGGGGGGCACATTCCAGCATGGGATGCATCTCCTTCACACCGGGGAGTGCATCCCAGGCTCCTTTCCGTCGCCGCCGGCGGTCCAGCCATACGGCCACCGCCACAGCGGCGACCAGAAGCAAGAGAAAACCGAAAAGCAGCCACTGCAAGTCAAAGAGGAGCATCATTACTATCTCCATTGATGACCGTTTCACGTCTCTGCGAAGAAGCAGGCTTCCAATTCCGCGCTTCTTTAATTATAACCGTAGAACTGGGGGACGTCAAATGACTCGAGGGCAAAGGGTTTGCGCAGTGAATCTAATCGGCGGGGCAACTGCCCTGAAAACCGGGCGGAGTTGCCAGCAGACCGTTATTGGTCTATAATTGGCGCCAGCAATGCATGTACTCGTGAGAGGTGTAGCGATGCAAAAGGCTGTGCCAACGTGAGGAAAAGGGCTATGAACATCCAGACCGAAAGGCAACAACTGCTGGAGCAGATT
>CAZGKH010000031.1:12269-14416 GCA_964525665.1 uncultured Anaerolineae bacterium
ACTTCGAACGCTGGCGTCAGAGCCTTGACAACTGGGAGATGACCGACGGGCTGGGGTGGGTGATGGCCTTCTGGCTGTTGGGGGATCCAGACGCCCGGCTGGACTATCTGGGGGAGCTGATCGCTGACGAGAATATGTGGAGTCGCCGCCTGGCGCTCGTAGCCACCACGCCGATAAACCGGGGGCACACGGGCTTCACCATCCCCGACCCGACCCTGGAACTCGTTGATCGGGTCAAAAGGAGCGGCATCCAATGATCACCAAAGCCGTCTCTTGGGCGCTGCGGGAGATGACCAAATCACACCCGGGTCAGGTGGCCGCCTACCTGGAGGAGAATCGGAAGGCTCTGGCCGCTCACGTGGTGCGCGAGGTGAACAACAAGCTGCGCACCGGGCTCAAGAGCGGGAAAACTAAAAGTGGGGCGAATTGAGAGCTGGCAGGGTTCTCATTCTCATGTCCGACACCGGCGGCGGACACCGCAGCGCAGCCGAGGCCATCACCGAGGGGTTGGAGCACATCAGACCAGGCGAATTCGACGTGCAACTACTCGATTTCATCACTGACTGCACCCCCTTCCCTCTGAATCGCATTGGACGACTGTACCGGCCCGCTGTCGCCTACGGCGGCCCTCTGTGGGGCTGGTTTTGGCGCATGAACGACGGCCACAGACGAATGGCGATCCTCTTGAAGTTGTTCACTCCCTGGGCCAGGAGTAGATTGACCCAACAGCTTCGCCGAATGATGCCCCAGGCCGTTGTCTCAGTCCACTCTCTGAGCAACCATCTAGCGGTGCAAGCCGTGAGAGGACTAGACAAACCCATCCCTGTGATCACCATGGTCACAGATCTGGTGCGGGCTTATGCCTCCTGGTTCTGTCCCGGCGTAGACCTCTGCATCGTCCCCAGCGACGCGGGCTGCCAGAAGGCTATGACCTGTGGCCTATCGCCTCAGCAGGTCAAAGTAGTAGGTCTGCCGGTGAGTCTAGAGCTTGGGCAAGAGTTGGGAGGCAAAAGCGAACGCAAGAAGAAGCTGGGTTTGAATCCAAACTTGCCAGCCTTGCTCCTCGTGGGAGGCGGCGAGGGGATGGGCAAGGTCTTCCCCATCGCCAAAGCCATCGCCGAGGCCCGTGTGCCAGCCCAACTCCTGGTGGTAGCCGGTCGCAACGGATCGCTGAGACGGAAACTCGATAGGATGGATTGGAAAGTCCCGACCACAGTCTTCGGCTTTGTCAACAACATGCCGGAGTTGATGGCCGTCTCCGATGTGATCATCACCAAAGCCGGGCCTGCCACCATCAGCGAGGCTATCGCCTGCGAGCTGCCCATCGTCATCAGCGGAGCCATTCCCTACCAGGAAGATCTAAACGTCGCCTACGTCGTGGAAAACGGCGCAGGACACCTGGCCGAAGAGCCAGAGGAGATAGCCAACCTCTTGCAGGAGTGGCTGCAGCCAGGAAACGGAGAACTAAGCCGGATGGCCCGAAATGCCCGCCTCCTGGCACGGCCGGAAACAACTTTGGAAGTTGCGCGTTTGATCGCAGAGCTTTGTTAGCTGGAGGTTGGAAGATGGAAGATGGAACTTCCCCCCTAGAGTTGGGGGGGGATTGAGGGGGGGCAGATGATCGAAATAGAAGAAGCACGCCAGTATTACGACGACTCCGATACAGCCCATGATTTCGATCACGTGCTGCGAGTACTGGCCCTGGCTGAGCGCATCGGTCAGACCGAGGGGGCCGCACTGGACATTGTACGGACAGCCACGCTCCTCCACGATATGGCCCGAGCGGATGGGGAACAGACTGGGGCTTGCCACGCCAAGGTAGGAGCTGAGCGATCCCGGCAGATCTTAGCCGGCCACCCCGCCGATAAGGTCGAAGCTGTGGCCCAGGCTATAGCTTCCCACCGCTTTCGAGACGGCGTAGTTCCTCAAACACTGGAAGCCAAAGTCCTCTACGACGCCGACAAACTGGACGCCATAGGAGCCATCGGCATCGCTCGAGCTTATGCCGTCGCCGGCCAACGAGGCCAGCGTCTCTGGGAGGAAATCCCCGACGGATCACTCATCGAATCTCAGTCCACTGATCATACGCCGGTTCACGAGTTTATTTTCAAGCTCTCCCGACTCAAAGGTGCACTCTTCACTGCCAC
>CAZGKH010000031.1:14516-17313 GCA_964525665.1 uncultured Anaerolineae bacterium
AACCTCGCCTTCTACCCTTACTCCAAAATTCTCGCAAACCCCGCTGATTTCTTGCTCATGTGGCCGCTTCACATAATTAAAGAATCGCTGCCATACGCGAGTATATGGCAGCAACCTCGCTTAAGTCCACCAACAGATGGCCGATCAAGAAGGCCGCGCTAGAGAGATTTGATCTAGGCAATGATTCGTGGCCTGAAAGAAAGCAACCTTTTTCTGAAAACCAAAGCAACAAGGTGACATGGATTTATCTATAGGAGATTGGCAAGCATGGAAGAATTGAATGGGAAACTGGACGGAAGGCTAACTCTACTCAATGCCAGGGAAGCTGCTCAATACCTGCGAGTAAGTTTGTTCACTTTGAGCAGGATAGAGAGAGACGGTGGGCTGGTTCCCTTTCGCACGCCTGGTGGCCATCGTCGGTACAGCATGAGGATGTTGCACGAATATCTCGAAAACAGTCGTGATTCCTGGAGCCATAGGGCCGATACTTTGCATCGGCAAGGAGAAAAAGCTGACTCTGAGAAAGTCGAGGAACCACAACCACAATTGGAACTAGTCCAGGCTTGAATCTCTCCAACCGAAAGACTCAATTGCACGTAGACACATTGAGCACGGCCGAGGTCAATAGATCTCGGCTTTTTCTTAAAAGTGGATAATTTCATACTTCTGTGATATAATTGGCTTTGGTCAAAAAACGGTGAGACCTAGTGGCTACCTGGGGAAAGAGCTATGTTAAAGAGAGGCAAATCCCGGAGCTCGAGCATAGATTACGACAAGGAGCGGGCACACATGGTAGAGAGGCAGTTGGTGCACCGCGGTATCAAGGACAAACGAGTGCTGGATGCTATGAGTCAGGTGCCTCGCCACCTATTCGTTCCCGAGGACATGCGCTCTCTGGCCTACTCCGACGGCCCCCTACCTATCGGACACGGGCAGACCATTTCACAGCCATACATCGTAGCGCTGATGACGGAACTTCTGGATCTCACAGAGCAAGAAACAGTGCTGGAACTTGGCACAGGATCCGGCTACCAAGCAGCCATCCTGAGTCGCTTGGTTCACCAGGTGTACAGCATAGAGCGTCACGATGCGCTGGCTCAACAAGCCGAGAAGGTGCTCTCTCAACTAGGGTATGACAACATCGTGCTTAAGGTAGGCGATGGAACCCTGGGCTGGGCGGAACACTCCCCCTACGAAGCCATCATCATCACCGCTGCCGCGCCAGATATCCCCAAACCATTAACGGATCAGTTGGCCGATGGGGGACGTTTGGTGGCACCGGTTGGGAGCCGGTGGTCCCAAGTGCTGGTCAAAGTCAAACTTCAAGGTGGAACACTGGTCAGGGAACACCTCACCGCCGTAGCATTCGTGCCTCTGGTGGGAAAATACGGCTGGTAAGAGTAGAAACCAGCGCAGGTCATCGTGGCTGTATCAGCCCACTCGCCCACCTCGGTGCAGAGAATTGAACCTTTCCTTTTATGTAAAAACACTTGACATATCACTATTTTTGTGCTATAATATATATACTTTGAGAGTAAATGCGACTGAGACCCATCTAGAGAACACTTAATTGCCGGGGACACCACAGGTCGCATTTTTTGTGTGTGGGCCTCTCAAACCCTGTCGGAACAGGACCAATCTCAGATGATGAAATTCAACCTAGCCCGATTGCTGGAAGAGCCCACCGGTTCTAAAATGAGTTTCGACATAGACGAAGCTCAACAAAAGCTGACAGAAGATCTGAGTGTAGATTTCGTCCGGGGGATTGTTGAATTCACACGCACCAACAAGGGGATCTTCGCCAGCGGGCAAATACGCAGCCAGATACAACTAGAGTGCGCCCGCTGCTTGAAGACCTTTGCCCAGCCGCTTGATTTCCATCTAGAAGCCCAATTCGGTCCACCTTCTGTCACAATTCAAGGAGAGCCAACATTCCCAATCGGAGTGAACGGTATTCTGGATCTCGCTGAAGCCCTACGAGAACAGGCCCTGTTGGATTTGCCCATGCGACCACTATGCAAGCCCAATTGCCGTGGATTGTGCGTTGAGTGCGGAAGAGATCTAAACGAGGGAGATTGCGACTGTGTAGAAGAAACTATTGATCCTCGTCTGGTAAGACTCAAAGAGTTATTGTAAGAACGGAGATTTGAAAGGTGCACATATACCCCGAAAGACAAATAGATGCCGTGGCGGAGCTTCTGGAAAGGGCTGAAGTACAAGGACACCTTACCCTTGATGATGTACTGGAGGCCTTCCCGGAGGCAGAGGAGAATTTGGATGAACTTGAAGAGGTTTTTATTTACTTCCATGATGTTGGTATTGACATCCACGAGAACGAGCGAGAAGCAATCACAGCCAAAGGTAAAGTAAAAACAGAGAAAGCAAAGAGAGGAAGAGAAGAAGAGACAGTAGAAAAAGACATCCTAGATTTGAGCGGTATCTCTAGCGATGACTCTATTGGGCTGTACTTAAAAGAAATGGCTCGTGTGCCCCTTCTGTCCATTCAAGAGGAAATAAGACTGGCCAAGCTGTTGGAAAGAGGTGAAGTAGCTCAATTCCGCCTGAGCAAGGACGGCCACGATCCAGAAGAGCAAAGGACACTGGAACAAGTTGTTGACGAAGGCAGAGCAGCCCGAGAGCACCTCATCAAAGCCAACACCCGCCTGGTAGTCAGCATTGCCAAGAAATACATGGGGCGGGGGGTGCCATTCCTTGATTTGATCCAGGAAGGCAACCTGGGTTTGATGAAAGCCGTCGAGAAGTTCGACCATACGCGGGGCTACAGATTCAGCACCTA
>CAZGKH010000032.1:0-17249 GCA_964525665.1 uncultured Anaerolineae bacterium
CCTCAGTCCGCCTTCACAATCATAGAATCGCCTGGCCTGCCGAGGAGCAGCCGGTGGTAGACCTTACCTTCCCTCGCGACCACCCTCTCCAGCTTGCCTTTGGCCAGCACTCTCTCCCCCTCCCTGGCCTGTTCGCAGAACCGGCCCCTGAAGGAGGTGATTTCTCTCAGATCATCCACTTCTGGACCTTCTGTGAATCTCACATCTTTGATGCCATAGGTGCAGGGTGTGAAGATGGCCTCGCTGACGTTGGCGACGGTGGCCTCGATTTCCGCCTGTCCGAGTGAAGTGTACCTCCTGCCGCTGTAGCTCTCTCCAACCTCCGACGGGGCTTTGACGAAGCGGATGAAGTACTCGCAGCCTCGGAACCTTCCCTGGATAACCTTGCGGCTCTCCAGCCGGGCGAAGTCCCCAAAGTTCATTGGCGTGTCCTGGGAGCGGGAAGCGTACAGCTCCCCCGTTTCCTTTTCGTTGGGCCTTCTCACTTCGTCCCCCGGCTCGTCCAGCAGATCCCGCAGCGCGCTGTGAACCGCCCGGCAGTTCCCGGATCCGTAGACGACGACGTCCAGATCGGAGCGGGGCGTGTGCAAGCCCACCAGGATAGAGCCTGAGATGCCGATGCTGATCTCCGGCACCTTGGCCCTGCTCACCAGCAAATCAGCAAATCCAAGAGCCTTCTCCTCCAGTTCGTCCAGCTCCTCCCTTCGCCGGAGCTCCGCCAGCCCCAGGCAGGGGTCGTAAACCAGCCTGATGCGCTCCTGGGGAACGCCCTGAAGCCGTGCATCAAAGACGGGGTCGTCAAAGAGACAGGCCGGGCATCTTTCCCGCAGCAACGTCTCCTGCTCCTCAAAGTGGTAGAGTCTTCTATAACGGAGGCCTTCCCTGCTCCTTTCGCCAGCCGGATGGGGGGCGTATCTCAGGTAGGCCACTACCGCTTCCGGCGGATGGATCAGTCCCTTGACGGCAAAAAAGAGGCCGTCGGTGGATTCCACGTAGTACCCTTCAATCATTGGCTCCATGGCCTTTCGAACATTCCATAGAGGTTGCCTTCCAGGAAGGCCGCGAATATCGAAGCTGCCGTCAAGTCGGCGGTTGTGCCGGGGTTCAGACCGTGGCCCTCTTCCCTGAGGTGGAGATCGAGCTCTTTTGCCGCCTCCCTCCCCCGCTCCGAGAAGACCCCTCCCAGTTCCAATGCCATCCTTGCCCTCCGCGAGACCTCCTGGGCCACGCCCAGGCCGTTCTTCCTGCCGATGTGGGTGTCGGGAACCTCAGATAGGATGGTGAGGAAAGTCTGGACGATGGAATCCATCAGCTTGTTGGATTGCTCCCGGTACTTCATCAGGGTGGGATATCCAAGTTCGAAGGTTATCTCGTAATCGGTAACGTACTCGCTGGCGATAGAGTCTCTGTCCCTTGCCAACTCCATCGCCTCCCTGAGGGTGACGTCAACTTCCTCCTCGGTGATGTCGTGTTTTCCTATCTTCCCCATCCCGCCGGGCCTGGCGAGCCTTATGGCCTGGTAGGCTTGGCTGGCATCGTCCACCGTCAGCGAGGCCAGCACCTTGCCCAGCCTTTCCCTCAAGTTGCCGGGGCCGTATGCCTTCGCCAGGGGGACAAACAGAAGCACGATGCCCAGGTTTGTGTTGGAGGGGACGAACCGCTGGGTGTCCCTCATTGCCCTCAGGATAGTTTCTCCCACCGATACCCTTCTCGCATCCCGGAGGGCAGGGCCGATGGCCATCGCACTGATGAGTAAATCCTCGAATTTGAGATCCGCGAAGTCTCGGTAGCGGGTCACGTTCCCCGGCTTGTCGGCGCTGGCTTCCCAGATGCACGCCATTTGAGCGGCCCACACTATCTCATCTGGTTCCAGGTATCGCATCGTCACCTCTCATCACCAGTGAGCTTCACCACGTGCTCGACGATCTTGCCGGCGATGTCCACATCAGTTGTCTTCTGCAAGCCCTTCCAGCCGGGGATGCCGTTCAACTCGGTCACGTAGTACCCGCCACTCTCCGCCTTCAGGATGTCCACGCCAGCGTACTCGGTCTCGAGGACGGCAGTGGCTCTTAAACTGATCTCCCTTAAATCCTCGCTCAGCTCCAGGGGCTCTACCCTCGCCCCCTTGGCCACGTTGGTTTTCCAGCCTTCGGCCCGGCGCACCATGGCGGCGATCACCTCACCCCCGATGACGAAGGTCCTGATGTCCCAGTTGGCGTGGGGGATGAACTCCTGGAGGTAAAAAACGTAGCGGCCCAGTTCCAGGGCCCTGAAGGCCCTGTAGGCCGCGTCTTCGTCGCACACTCTGATCATTCCCCGTCCCTCGGAGCCGAACAGAGGCTTCACCACCGCATCACCCAATTCCTTGAAAGCTTCCATCGCCTCGTCGAAGCGCTCCGTTACCACTGTGTGAGGCGTGGGGATGCCGGCGTCCTCCAAAAGGGACGAGGTGTAGTACTTGTCAACGGTTCTCTCTATGGTCCTGGCGGAGTTCACCACCTTGACGCCCAGGTTCTCCAGGCGGTGCAACACATCCATCCTGAAGATGATCTGCTCCAGCGAGCCAGCGGGGATGCTCCGCACGATGATGGCGTCGTAGTTTTCCAGCACCTGATCTTCGATACGGACGCGGGGCTGTTCGGAGATCCGGGCCACGAGACGGGTGATGGGGAAGCACTCTACCGGGATGCCCCTCTCCTCGATGGTTCTGCGCAGGGCTTCCACGTGCCAACCCCTTCTGGAGCCCAGGATCCCGATTCTCACTCCAGAAGCCTCCGCAACACCTCCAGGTTGGGCTCCCCGGCTCGATAGGTCTTTCCACTGGTCAGATTGTTGATGATGACCTCTGCTGGGCTGAAGAGGAGCGGATCAATCTTGTAGAAGTCTCCCTCGTATTGTTGGAAGATCTCGTAGAATGGCCTGCCGTAATCTCTGGAGGCCGAGGAAGGGATTTGCTCTATGATCGCTTCCAGGGATTCATCGGTGGTCTGGACGGCGTAGTAGGCCTGGCCGCCATAGAGCACGGCGTCGTTGGTCAGTCCGATGGCCTTCAGGTCGTCCGAGGCCACGGGGGCCAGGGGGCAAGTGCCGAAACCGGCCACGATCTGCTCTACGTCAAAGCCCAGCTCGGTCATCTTGTGCAGGCCCGTCTCCACCACCCGCGCCGCAACCTGCACCGATCCCACCAGGCTGGCGGTGGGGGCGATGGCCAGCATCAGGTTGGCCACGTCCACCCCGCACTTGCCGGCCACGTATTCGGCCACTTCCTCGTTGGGCAGCTTGCGGCCCTCCAGCAGAAGCACGGCTACCTCGGACTGATCGCGGTAGCTCAGGTGCTCGAATAGCTTCTCGCCAGCGTAGAGAGCCCGCGCCGGCCCGGAGCCCATGGCGAAGAACTTACCCCGTTGGACGGCCCATCCCGCGTACTGAGCCGCCATGCAGGCGATGGCCGGATGCTCGACCCGCACGCTTACCCCAGGTAGCCAGAGCGCCCCCTCAATCCTCCCCAACCCTTCGATCTTGCTCAGGGCAGGCTTTGGGGGGGAGGGGAAAGACAGGCGGATGAACCCCACCTCTCCCAGCCCGCCCAGGCAGGCCTCAGCGAACAGCTTGCCCGCCGCGAAACTCCCCGGCACCTTGACGCCAGCGTCAATCACCGTGGCGCCGTTGGACAAAGTGTGGGCCGCCACGCCCAGCACTTCGACCTGGGCCATCATCTGCCGCAATATGCCGGCTGCTCGTTCATTCACGCTGATCATAAATCAGAATTTCCCCCTTACCTAGAGCGGTCACGTCGCCGCTATAGCGGCGATAGAAGCCTTCGAAGTACTCATCGTCCACAGACATCCCCCAGGCCTGCAACTGCAGCAGATAGTAGCGCAGGAAAACAGGTTGGTATCGGCAGTCATAGCGGAAAGTGGGCAGCAGGTCCGCGTGGTCAGCCAAGGCCACGATGGTGCCGCGCTTCATCCCCGCCCCGGCCCGCGCACCGAGGCGGCCGGAGACGATGATAGAACCAGCGATCATCTTCGCGCCGGCGAAATCGCCCACGTCGCCCAGGACGACGATCAATCCCCGGCGCATCTGCGCCCCGACCTCCTGGCCGGCATCCCCCTCGACGACGATCGCCCCCCGGTTCATCCCCCGCTTCTCGCCCCGGTAGGCCGCGCCCAGCAGGTGGCCCGCGTTGCCCCTGATCCATAAGCGACCGCCCTGCATGTGCGCACCGGCCCAGTCGCCGGCGTTGCCTTCGACCACGATCTCTCCGCCGCGCATGTACGCGCCCAGGTGCAGGCCCACGTCGCCCCGCACGGTGATGAACCCTCGCGTCATTCGCTGTCCGATCTTCTTGACGTGGCTCAGGTCGCCTTCGAGGATGATCTGATCCAATTCCTCGCCCTCCACGGTGAACAAGTCGCCCAGCGTCACCTTCCGTCGGCCGTAGAAGGCGGGCAGCGCTTTGATCTCCGCCTGGCTGCGGCCAACAAACTGGTCGGGGCAGATGCTATCGGCCTCGATGGGGATGGTGGTTGGTTCTTTCAGGCGCAAAGTGACCGCGTTCGTCTCATCTGTCATCCCCATTACAAATCCAGCACACGCTACGCAACCCAATGCTAGATGCCTCCTTTCTGGTTAGAACGATAATTGGCTCTTTGCGCCGCGATTACCACCGCCGAAGGTGGGTCGGCGGCAGCCGGTGTTGGGCTGCCATACCCTCTAGCGCGCTACAAAGCTCTCGATGTCCGCAACCACCTCTTCGCCAATTCTTGATGCTTCTTTCCGCATTGTTTGTATAGAGTCAATTGCTTTAGCAACCCTCTCTTGCTCGTGTTTTGGTGGAATGGGAACAAGAACTTTGGATAAGTCTTCGGTAGAAATGGCCGGTATTGCGTGACCCGTCATGAGCCTTCTCACTTGTCTTAAATAGTGTTCTGTTCGCATGTATGCCAGCAAGAACAGTGGCTCGACTTCTCGAACATTTCTGATAACAGCGAACCCGTTTGTGCAAATCGCCCCATGCTCGTCTTCTGTAATCAGAGCGGTGGCATGTTTGAATGTGCCCGTGCTTGCACCAGAAACTGCGGTGATGATATCGCCCTTGCGAACCCGGTAACTTGCTCGAGATGGCGCTTCATGCGCCTTGATCACTCGTTGAGAAACAACCAGCATGGTTCTTGCGTCAACATCAGAGATGGCAACATACCGTATTTCGTTGTCAGGATGTGAACGGAAATCATCTTTTTGGGTATAGATATCGGCGATTTCGCCAAGTGGTTTTGCGCCGCTGGCTTTGAGGCTTGCAATCAGTCTAAGGTCCTCAGGATTATAGTGCTCAACGTCAAGACGGTAATTTAGCAGCTCTTCTGGAACTGTGAAAATCTTTTCTGAATCTTCCAATCTTGTGGCATCCACGAATTCGCGATAAGCACTTGCTATCTCTTCTACATCGTCATCAATAATAAGTTGGGAATGTGTTTGAAGCGGCCTACCGGCGCTGTCACGTTTATAAACTGGTTGGCCCTTAACATCATAGCCGACTTTCTCTATCCGGGCCATGAAGCAAGAACGGCGTTGTTCGCTTGTTGGCAGCTTCCGTAAAAGTAAGAGCGATGTTTTGATCCCCGTGCCGTATGGAACAAACGCTTCTTGGGGAATAGAAACCACCCCTAACACTCTGGCCTGTGAGCGAATCCAAAAGCGAATATGGTTGCTGGAAACGTTTTGCAGCAAGCCATCAGGCAAGACAATTGCCATTCGACCGTCGGGCTCTAGTAACCTCAGACATTTTTCGATGAACAGGATTTCTGGCGATTGTCCGGGCATGACAACTTTCGACGGCTTCCACGAATCCGGCGAATTCCGATGCCACTTACGGGCCAGAACATACGACTTGAGAATCCGTCGGTCTTCTATTCTCCCTTTACTGCCAAAGGGGGGATTGGTGAGTACGATGTCAAATGAGCCGTCGAGATGTTCGGTCTCTGAGAGGGAATTGGCACAGGTGATCTCCGTTCCCGTGCCGCCTTCAAAAGCAATCCGAACGGTGGCTGCCAGAGCAATGTCAGGGTTGAACTCCACGCCTCGAATGTTCTCTTTGATGTAGTCAACAATATTGGTCTGTGGAAAATTGTCTTGCAGAAAAGAAATCGCCTGAATTAGAAAGCCTCCACTTCCACAAGCAGGGTCAATCAATCTCTCACCAGGCTTTGGTGCAATCATCTCCACTGCCAATCTAACAATTGGGTAGGGAGTAAAGAATTCTCCGCGATCCCCCCTTTGATGACGATATACGAAAGATTGAAAAGCTTCTCCCTTCACGTCACCGGGTGTGTTCGTCAGATCAACGTGTTGGAGACGCCCAACAACGTAAGCCAAAGTCAGGGGTTTCAGTTTCAGCGTGGTGTCTGAGAATAGGTCTCGGTACTGTTTATGGACTGCTTTGAACAATCGGTCAATGCGCTCTTCGAATGGACTTGAAGCGTTCGCAAGAACCCTATTATGCTCAGACGCTGTAATGCCAAATTGCAGGTGTCCATCGCTATTCACCCGTTCATCATGCAGTTTCATGACCAGCAATTTTACAATCTCGTGAAATATCTTCTCTTTCAGCAAGCCTTCATTAGCATAAATGTAATTGTGGCAATCATCAAAGATTGCGGACAAGTTTAGAGTAGGCCGCAATTCATCCCGGCCCGGCAGATGATCGGGGAGTAAACTGGCATCGGTAAATAACAGAAGTTGCTCTTTTACTTTTCTGGCGCGTTTTGAGATTTGAGAAGCCATATCATCCATCGGAATCACTGACAATCACATATCTGGTGTCAACTTGCATGTCTTCTTCACTCACACTGTCTTCTGAGTTCAACGTTTCGTATATATCCATGAAGCTCTCAGACCATTCCTCGGTTATGCTGAGAATGGGGAAATCCTGACCATCCTCAAAGACAAAGCCAATGACATAGTTCTGTTGTAAATGATTTGGGTCACCGCCTGACGACTCAAGATGCTTGGGGTTGGCAAACAGGAACTTATGACCTGGGTATCGCAAAACAATATCCACTGCCACAACATTGAATTCATCTTTGCGAGGCGTAGCCTGCGTTCGCTCGCTGCTTCTGGAAGTACCAGAAACAAAGTGCGTTTCCAGGACTTTGACTCTTGACATCACATACTCCAGCCGTTCATCAATCAAGGCGCTGATTTGTTCCCTTGTGTATCTTTGCAATGCAGCAATAGCCCTGAATTTCGAAGTTTCGCGTTTAGGGGGGCTTTGCAAATACGCCTGAACTGCCTCGTATTCATACAGCTTTGGCTCATATTCGTCCAGAAACTTCGGCAGGTTGTTGCGAATCCAAGTCATGATTTGGGGTTCAACATCGTTCCCTTGTCTGACCCAGGGAATCTTGTCTGAGTGAGTCATGAGGAATTTCTTGAGGTTTTCCAAGTTGTACAGCTTATGCCATTTTTCAGAATTCGATTTTACGCCTTTCGACTCCAAAACAAACCAGTATGACATATCGAGCTTTCGAAAGTAAAAGTCTCCGTGATGTCGAGGATGTTTCTGCCCTTCCCATTTCTCTCGTATCCTTTTTGTTTCAAATCCAAGTTCTTCCAGTTGCTTCTTGAGTAGGAGTTCTGTGACAGAACCAAGCACATAGCCTTGTGCGTTAGGGCTGAGCTTCAAGGCCTCCAAGAATATCTCGACGGTGGTTTTGAATACTCGTTGAACAAATCTGGTCAATCTCTCAAAAACGTCTGTCATGCGTCCCTCGAAGAATAATGGTTATCTTGTTGGCTGTGGCTGTTGTAGCCCAGGGAAAGGAGAAAGGGCAAACTGTGGCCGAACTTAAACTCTCCCAAGTATTTCATGCAAGTGAAAATGATACTGTCCCAGCGTACCACCGTAGTTACCCGCCGAAATGCTCACGATGCCGGGGATGCAGGCGGCTCGGATGCCGACCTGCATCGCCTGCCGTATGGACGCCTCGTACAGGCCGTCAATCACGATCTCCAGCACGGAGTTGACGCCCTCCGGCAGCGCGGACTCGGTCTGGCGGCGGATGGTGGGGCAGTAGGCGGTGTTGGTTGAGGCGCGCAGGAATTTGTACTGAGACGTCGTCTTGCTGCCGCTGCGGACGATGCCGCCGGGGAAGGGCATCACTATTCCCCTCACCTTCTCCATCTCCTCAACCGCTCTCTCCGAGGCCTCAAGGGTGACACCGAGACTCTCGCCCAAAATGAGGAAGTTCCCGCCACCGATGGCCTTCTTGACGCCAAAGCTCTCCTCCACCAGGAACTCCCCTTCCATCACCGGTATTCGCCAGAACCTTCTCCCTCCATGGAGCTTGCTGATCTGGAAGCCGTCGCCGAAGTAGCGGAGCGTCCCGCCGATTTTCAGCTTCTTGTCACCCGCCAGACCGTTGAAGCAGGCGGTGGAGGGACAGGTCATTATGCACTGGCCTACCCTGCGCATCAGTTGGTCTTCCATTCCTTTGGAGCCCATGGTGAAGATCAGGATGCTGACACCTGGGCGGCCGTCGGGGGTCTCGTCCGCTGGGATCACCTCTTCGATGCCCGCCTCGCAGCCGCAGGCGATGACGGAGGTGGCAAAGCCCGTGGCAACCTGGGCCGCCGTCATCGCCCAACGCTCGTTGACGGCGGTGATGATCAGCCTTGCCGCCCGCATCTTGAAAGCTTCAGCGAACGTATCCTCGATCTCGACTCCGTTTATGCGCATGGTATCACCTCGCTTCGAGACAGGTACTCCGGCGCCACCGGATAGTTGTCAAATGAGATGGTGTAGCACTCCTCGAAATGTGCGCGAAGGTCCCCCTCGATCCCTGGATCGTAGGGCGGGGCGACGTAGAGTGTCCGTCCCTGATGCTCACGTACGATCCGTCCGTCGCGAACCACCACCTGGCCGTCCTTGAGCACCAAATGGGGCTTGGCGAACATCTCTTCTTTGTCGTCCAGTCTGCGATAGAGGGTCACATCGGCATCCGCGCCCACGCCCAGGTGGCCCTTGTTCCGGAGGCCCAGGGCACGAGCTGTCCCGGCGCGGGTGACGATGGCGATGTCGTACAGCGAGTACTCGCGATCTAGCTCAGCGAGCAGTGAGCCCCTCCGTGCCCGGCGATTGATGCCGGCCAACGTCTCTGCCCGGTAGTCGCGGTCCATGAGCAGCTTGATGACCTGCGGGTAGCAGAAGAACGGGCCACCGTTCGGGTGGTCGGTGGTCAGGAAGACCCGCCAGGGGTCATCAATCAACAAGAACAGCTCCAGGCCGATGAGCCACTGGACGGCGTTGACGGGGTTGCTGCGTTTATACTGCATAGGCACGATGCCGCCGCCCGTCTCCCCCTCCACGTCGTCGTTGAGCCACTTGTTGCCAGTCAGTTTATGCAAGCGGTACTGTAAGGGGCCATCGGAGGTCATGGTGGTGGCCTCGCCAAAAACCACCTGGCCGACGTCCACCGTCACGTTGGAGTGCTCGTTGACTGCGCGAGCTAACTCCACCGCCCCGGAGCGGATACCTTTGCCCGGCTCGCCTCCGTAGCTGAGGAATTGCAGGTGGCAGAAGTGAGCCCGCCGCCCATCGAGAGTCTCGATGGTTTCCACCGTCGTGCGGGCATTGCCGGTCTGCCCCAGATTGATGCAGTGGATGTGGGGCACGTGGGGCAAACCCAGCTCGTCGTTGATCCAGGACAGGGTGGCGATGATCTGGCGCGGGGTGACGCCGAAACCGATGACCTCGTCTTCCAATTCGCCCACGTTCCGCCCCCACTTCCAGTTCTCCACCCCGCCGGGGTTGACGATTTTGATGGCATAACCTTTGCTCGCCCCCAGCAGCCAGGCTACGTAATGGCGTGCTTTCTCCCGCTGCCCATCGCGGATGCACTTCATGATGAAGTGGTTGTTGCCCATGGTGATGAACGCGCCTTTATCGAGGATAGGGGTGTCCTCCAGCTCCTCGTGGGTGTGGCGAGCCACCAGGGGCGCGGTGGCCGCCTCCATCACCGTGGTGTAGCCCATCTCCGCGTAGCCGTAGCCAGTGAGGAAGGTGCTGGGGACAGTATAGCCCGAGCCCGACCGGCTGTACGCCGTCCGGCTCCGCACATGGTCGCGGTGGTCTTCTGGGCGGAACTTGCGGCCCGCGTTCACCTTGGCCCCCACGATGTGGCTGTGGATGTCCACCCCGCCAGGCATGACCACCAGGCCAGCGGCGTCAATGATCTGCCCCCCCCCGGTCCCCCCCAACCCTTCGACCTTGCTCAGGGCAGGCCCTGGGGGGGAAGCGGCTGGGGCGGAGACGATCTTGCCGTCCTCGATCCAGATGTCACGCACTTCGCCGTTGATCCCGTTCTGGGGATCGTACACTTCGCCGTTGATGATGCCGATCATAGTTTCATCCTCTCGATTATCCAATCCAGTACCTGCTCATCTGTAGGTTGGGGAGAATCCACGACTCTCTTCAGCGGCAGGGGGACGTTGTCCATACGGTAGGCTGTACCCACCGCGCTGACCCCGTAGGTAGCGGTGGGCAAAACCACTCGCGCTACCTGCGTAGTGAGGTTCACCTCCGGGTCGAGGACGATGGTGGGAATCTGGCTCAGCCGTTGAGCGGCCTGGCGCGGGAAGTGGGCCACGGGGTCGGAGGCGATGATTAGGGCCGCATCGGCCTCCTGGCGGGCCAGCATGTCCACTGCCGTGAACTCCCCTGGGTTGTACTGGGGGTAGCCGCGCGCGAAGTTGATGGCAAAGGGATAGCCGGTCTGCCAGGTCAGCGTGCAGTCAGCCCCGGCTACGTTGCCGTGGCCACGCATGGCCATGGCGCTGAAGCGCGTGTGGTCGTTCAATTCGGCGACCAGGGCCAACAGCTCAGTGATGTTGAAGAACTTGCCCACCGTCTGGGTCACGCCCATCCCGAAGAAGATGATCCCAAAACGACAACTCTTCATCCGCTCCACCAGGTCCGCCAGTTGGGCCACCCTCACCCCGCCGACCTCCGTCCCGTCCAGCGTCTCGCCCTTCAGCAGGGCGCGCAGTGCGGCCAGCACCTCGTAGTCGCAGCCGGGGCGCAGTTGCAAGAAGATGTCCGCGTTCTTAGAACTGCGGGTGGGTCGCACGTCCACCACCACCACAGTACGATCCTTGCGCCCCTGGGGAGTGAGCTTGCCCCGCGCCGACACCGAGTAGCGAGCGAAGTGGCGAATATGGGCCTCGGCCGGGTTGCAGCCCCAGAAGACCACCAGGTCAGCGCGATGCTTGACTTCGCCCAGGGTGCAGGTGGGCTCGCCCTGGTTCTGGATGCCGATGGTGGTGGGGCCGTGGCAGACGGAAGAGGTGCTGTCAATGGAGGCGCCCAGCAGGTCGGCCAGGGCGATGGCTTTGCGCTGCGCCTCGGAGGCGGTGGAGCTGAGGCCGTAGATGAGCGGGCTGGCCGAGTCGGTCAGGATGTGAGCTGCCGCGTCAATGGCCTCGGGCCACTCCACTTCTTTGCCATCCACTGTTGGGGACGCGGGCCCAGTGTGGGCGTTGAGGAAAAGGCTGCGACCGTTGGCACAGGCCTTCTTTGCTGCTGTGATGCGGTTATCCTCCACCTCAACCACAATGTCGTCGCAGAGGCAGCCGCAGAAAGGGCAGACCACGTTCTCTACTCTCATACAAGCCCCCCCTCAATCCCCCCCAAGGTTAGGGGGGAAGTTCCAAATGGTTCCACCTCCGCCTTCAGCCCTTTGGAATCGGGCATGCCGGTCCCTCTGGTCTCTGCTCCGATGAGCGCATTGGCTGTGGGCCCCATGGGCACGAAGATCATGCCCTCAGGCAGGTCGCTCTCTCGCAGTTCTAACTCCACTTCGCCAAAGGCCGTGCGGACCCTGACGCGCTGGCCTTCCTGGACGCCCAGGCGCTCCCTGTCCGGACGGCCCACCTCCACGAATCCTGTCGCCTGGCGGTATTCGTCGGAGTCCTTGCCTTTGTGGAGCGCTTGGCCTTGTTTTGTTGTACGTCCCGTGATCAGAATGAATTCACGCATCATTATCTCCCTCATTCTTTCGGCGCTGGTTTTTCCACCTCTTGCCATACCGCCTCCGCTGCTGCTGAGAGGCGGCGCCAACACTCGTCGCGGGTCTCCCCTTCTGCTAACACAGTGCATATGGGATGCCTAGCCGTGATCCGCTCGCCGGGAAAGGGGATGTCTCGCCTCCCCCCGGCCCTCCACCCCGCTGTCTCCGGCATCACCACGTCCTCTCTGGCATAAACGATGCCCTTGCCGTAGAAACCGGGGCGGGGACGCCCCTCTGTAGCAAGAGGGGGGGCGTGGAAGGAGGGTAGCTCTCCATCGAAGGAGCGGATGTGCAGGTCGAATACGTTTATGCCATGGGCCCACTCCACCAGCTCCATCGAGGCGGTGTAGCGGGGATTGATTTCCACCAAATAGGGCACGGGACGGCCTGCCTCGTCCCGTGCCAGCACGAAGTCCGCGCCGTTGACTCCGCGCAGGCCAAAGGCGCGGGTGAGCTTCTGGAGCATCTCTTGGATGTTGGAAATTCGAGGGAGGGCGGGCAGGATGTTGCCGCACCAGGTGAACCGCCGCGCCCCCAGTTCCCGTCGTCCGATGAGTTGCTCCGTCAGACCCAGCAGCACGCAGCGTTGCCCATCGGCTACGAAAGCGGCTGAGCAAGGGGGACCGTCAACGTATTCCTGCAAGAGATGCCCCTCGTCCAGAGGTTCACCAGACCAGAAAGCGATTCCGTGTCCACCTCCACTGCGCACCGGCTTGGTGAGCCAGCGCTTCCTCCTACTATCTGCGTGCCCCTCCTCACCGCGCAATAGAGTAGTGGGAACGGGGATGCCTTCGCGTCGGCAGACCTGCCGCAAGGTCCTCCAGTCGCGCACCCGACGCAGAGTCGCGGGGTCGTTGCCCAGCAGGGCGTGATCGGCGGCTAGCTTTTCCACTACATCAGGGTGGTTCTCCAGGTTAGAGATGTAGACGACGGCCTCGAAATCCAGGCCACGGCTGGCGGCCAGCAGCGCCTCTGCGCTGAACCCCAGGTCGAAGTCGCGCATCAGCGAGTAGTTTTGTACCAGTTCTTTCTGATCGCGGTCGCCGAAGTAGTCCAAGGTGATGACGTCGTAGCGTTGGGTGAGGGCATCGTAGCGTTGGGTGAGGGCATCGTAGCGTTGGGCGAAGGTCTCCGACCGAGCCCCCTGGATGGCCGATTCGGCGATGGCCCTGGTGCTGAGGCCGATAATCAGGATTGGCCGCCCGCTTCGCGTCTTGCTGCCTCGGTTCATCCCCGACGCTTACTCGCTCAACTCTTTGGCGATGGCGTAGATCTCCTCGGCGTCCAGCACCAACTCGTTGCTCTCGAAGAGCCGGGCCACGCAGCTCCGATGGACTTTCATCTTCAGGCCGCCGATGCCCAGCGCGCCGAAGATGATCTTGCCCTCTTTCTCCTTGCCATTCCAGTGAGGCTTGATCCCCTCGATCCCGGTTGGGGGGACGGCGTTGATATCGGCCATGACCTCAATGGTAGGATTGGCTTTCCAGATGTCCTCCTCCACCAGCATCACCCCTTCAGCGCCGGCGGTCATCAAAATCGCCGCTCCCTCAAGGCAAGCCTGGGTTGTCTCGTCATCGGTCACCTGCTGCGGAGTGACCTCCAGATCGAAGCGGTCTTTGATGAGCTCGCAGGCCGACTTCGCCCTCGTCATGCGCCGGGAGGTGAGGTGGACGTCAGCGCCCTCCTTGGCCAAGAGGGCGCAGGCCCGCAGGCCGACGGGCCCGGTGCCGGCCAGGACGACCGCTTTCTTCCCCTCTACGTCTACCGCACCGGTTATCTTCCTCACAGCGGCGGCGGCCGTGGTGTTTGATCCGTTGGGATCGGCCATCACCGAGACCCGCACCGGTCCGAAGAAGGTGTTCAGCACTTCCTTGAGCATTGCCTCACCCGTGGGCACATCGGATCCACCGATGAAGATGGCCGTACTCTGGAGATCCACTCCTCCACGGGTGAACATCGCCCCGTACACCAGGTCGCGCACGTCTTTCAAATCAACGTCACCGACGGCCAGCACATGGTCAGCGCCGGCGTCGTAGGCAGTAATGGTATCAAACACGCTGGGATGCTTGTCGCCATCCAGTTGAAGCAGCAGTTTTTTCTTTTCCATTTATTATCCTCCCAAACTAGTTGGTCTTCTCGCTCGTGATTGATGCTACGGCGGACTCGATTTCGAAGGGGTGACCAAGGATCGTGATGCCCTCCATGTTTCTGATCTTCTCTACGTTTTCCACATCAACCCTGCGGGTTCTGATCGTTATCGTGTCACCCTCAGGGATTTGAGTCTCCCGGCTGCCGAGCTCTTGATCAACGGGATAGATGTACACTGGGGTTCCGCCCTTTATTGCCTGGGTAACGCAGTTTGTTATGAGAGTGTCCGCAATGCCGTGAGCGATCTTGGCCACGGTGTTGGCCGTTGCCGGCGAGACGAAGAGGAAGGCGTAGCGACCAATCTGGAGAGGCCCGGCTACGAAAGGCTGATTGGGTCCTTTTTCGGACTTGACCCTTCCGAAGTTGGACTTCAGATCGTCCCAGAGCCTGTACCACTTTACGACAAGCTCTCCATCCTTCGAGAGCAACACGGTGACATCAACCTCGAAGTCTCTGCTTATCTTCTTCATGATCGCCAGCGACTCGGCAATGTAGTCTCCAGCGCCGGTTATCCCCCATACAATCCTGGTCTTCTTCACCTGTTTCCCTCTGGTCTCAACATCCTCGTTACTTCTATCAGCCTCTCCACCGTCCTATGGACACTGCGCAGTCCCACCTTGTCGGCTGCTGCGCCTTCTGCCCTCTTGTCGCGGGACCAGACAGTTCCGCCAAGGTTGGACCCAAAAGGCCCGCCGCTTACGGGGATCATCTTATTGGCCAAGTAGAAGGCGTGGATGGCCATGATGGCTGGTTCCTGTCCGCCGGCACGATCGCCGCCCACCGCGACTGCCGCCCCCACTTTGTTCTTGAAGACATCGGGGTTCCTGGCGACCACTGCCCGGCACCTGTCCATGACTGCCTTGAGCTGACCGGACACAGTGCCCTGATACACTGGTGTGGCCAGCAGCCAGGCGTCGGCAGCTTCCATGCTCGGATAAAGGTCGGAGACGGCGTCCTTCTGGATGCATCCCTCTTTGGTGCGCACACAGTAGTCGCAGTGCAGGCAGAAGTTGATCTTCTTTCCTTTCAGGGAGATCAACTCCGTTTCGACATCTCCAGAAGATTCGGCGAACTCCAACGCCGTCCTCACCACAAAGGCCGTCGCGCCTTTTCGAGGGCTTCCCGATATCCCCAACAACCTTATCGAACCCATCCGATCAACCTTCGAGTCGAGTCATAAAAACCGCAGGCACGAACTATATTCGTAACTACACTCACCTGCTCCTGCCGGATCGCCAGATCCGGCGGCTGGGCAACCTGAATTCGACTGGTTTCGTTCCATCTGGCCTGGATTTGGCAATCCAGGTCGAGCGAAGTGGGACGTTTTATTCTATCATAAGCCTGGGCCTTTGTCAAAGGGTAGCCCCATGGGAAGAGCTCAGGGAGAAGAGGCGTTATTTTGGTCTCCCTGAGCTCTTTTCTCACAAAGTGCGCCAATCGGTAGCCAAGCTAGCTGTCATGCTCTGCCAACGATAAGCGGCTGGTCGCTTCTGATGGCTTACACCGCCACGTCCCACTGGCAGTAGCCCTTAGCGCCCTTGGCGAAGCCAGTGACGTAGGGGACGTTCCTCTTGATCAGGGTGGTGGCCACACAGCTCTTGCAGCCCCTGACCGGCGAGCCCGGCTTGTCCGGCTTGAGGGCGATGGCATTGGTCATCAGGGTAGCCGTGACGCACTCGGGGGTCAGGTAGCAGGGGAAGTCGGCCAGGGTCATCAGAGCCGCGAAGCGCTGGGTGATGCCGCAGGCGGGATAGGTGTAGCGCTGCGGGTTCATGATGACCTCGTGGTTGTCAATGGGGCTGAGGTCCACCTTGATGCCCTTGATCTTCCCACCACTGCCTATGGGCGAGATATCGAGAATCTCCTCACCTCTGCTGAGTATGTCGATGAAGTCAACATTGTGCAGCTCATCGGCCTCGCCTCGGTCAGGATGCATAGATGCGTAGTTGTAGAACCGCTTGACCAGCAGGTCCACGACCATAGGCACGGTGAAGGAATCCAGCCACAGGATGTAGGCCGTCCCGCAGGCCGGTGCACCGGTGGCCACTGCCAGCACGTCGTACGCGCCCTTGTAGGCGTCCTGCTCCAGGCCACGGCGCATGGTGTTCTCAAAGACGTCCAAGACGGCTTCGTAGATGCTGAAGACCATGTCATCTTTGAACATGTTGAAGGCCGACTGGGCGATGTGGTGGCCGACGTCACCCACGCAGTAGGCCGGTACCGTCACGACGTTGGCCGGATGCACGCCCGCCTTCAACGCCGCCAACACGAAGGGCTTTATCTTTTCCTTATACTGCGCCATGTACTTGGCTGTGTCGAAGGAGTTGTGAGGGCCGTGCCCGCCCAGGTTGTGGGTGGCCATCAATTGGTTCTGCGCAGCCACCGGCTCGCGGTAGACAAACTGCAGCATATCCACCTCGGCCTGCTCCGCCTCCGCCATGGTCTTGCCGGACTCTACTGCCGCCCGGAAGGCTCCCCCGATGCCGTAGGAGGTGTTCATGCCCCAGGACTTGGAGGAGAGGATGGTGCGCTTGTGGTCCTTGGGGATGTCCAATCCAATCAGGATGCGGTTGACCACGTTAGAAGTCGAGCCGACGGACATGGCGAAGTCCACCACGCAGGTCGGGCCATACATCCCGCCGTAGCGCCGTGCCGCCTCGCGGCCGATGAGGGCCTTGTTGGCACCGATGGCGTCAATGAACTTCCACATGGACTTCTTGAAGTCGGGATCCTCATCATAGAGAATCTCCAGAATGGGCGGGGTCTGATAGTGCTCGACGAAGGGGTCATCTTCGGGGCGAATGTAGTCCGTCAGGCCCATCAGGATGTCGTAGTGGGCGTTCACCGACTCCACGTGCAGGTCAAAGACCTCCTTGGACTGGCCCGCACCCGGCTTCATTCCGTTGACGGCATCCACGTAAGGCTTGCTGTCAGCGAGCTTAAAGGGCCCCCCTCGCTTCTCCTTGATGACACCGAAAACCGACCTGGCAGCGCCAACAGACTCATTGATCATCTTCTCGTAAACAGACATTCTTT
>CAZGKH010000033.1:0-17215 GCA_964525665.1 uncultured Anaerolineae bacterium
AACAATCGTCGGTCCGCTGTCCAGAACTCACAATTCACCATCTCGGCCAAGGCTAAATAGTGGGCATCATAGGCCGCTGGACAATTGAAGCGGGCCGCCAACTCCCAGGCGCGGCGATGCAGGTCGGACGGAGTGAGCACCTGCACCGGCAACCGGTGAACCGTATCAAATGCTTTCTCCCCTTCCTCCAGGCTCAACAGGCCACGATGCACCTTGTTGCGCAACACAGAGGTCAACTCAAAAAGGAGCAGGCCAGGGGACACTACCTTAACGCCATCCTCCTTCCACTGCTCCCACAGCGCATCCGCCTGGTCGCTGTCCTCTTCCGCCACAACTAGCTTGATAAGAATCCCGGCATCAGCGCAGACCAAGGATTTGTTCATCGCGCTCCTCTCGAAGTTCCCTCAATGTCTCGACCGAGTCGGGTAAAGGGACCCCCTCGCGCCGCTTCAGGATTTCCTGGCGCAGGCCACGCGCTTCTGCCAACCAGCTCTCCATCCACGCCTGGTGCGCCTTCTTTCCCTCTCGCAGCCCTTCCAAGAGCTGCAAATCTTCAAAGCTGATAATGGCCGCCTTGGGCCTGCCCCGCGAGAGCAGCACGATCCGCTCCCCCCCATAAGCCACGCGATTGACCACATCGGCCAACTCATTCTTAGCCTGCGTCATGCTCACTGTTGCAGTACCCATCAACTTCCTCCTTAACTAGCTCTATTGGACATTTTAGCTTTTAGGTACATTATATCATGTTAACCTGATGTAGTCAAAAAATCTCCAATCCCTATCGCGTGACAAAGCCGTCAATGGCCGTGCCTCGCCCAAGGCCGTGATTTGAACCCGGTACTCACCGTGATCACCTACAATTCGCCCCCGGTGCTGATGACTGGTGAGTATACTCCTTCACGGCGTCGTAAACGGGCAGTGGTGTGAAATCAGGCTCGACCATGCGGAAATAGTACCAGGGCTGGTCTTTCTCCGCCTCGGAGGGGCGCTTGAAAAACCAGAAGTTGACCACCCCCACCCAGGGCCACTCTGCCTGGGCCCGCTCATAAGCCTCCACGACGTAGCGGGCCTGCTGCTCCTCGGTAACGTAGCCATACGATTTGGCGGGGAAGTCGGCGGGGACGGCGTTCCAGTTCATTTCCGAGATCCAAATAGACTTGGTTTCGTCGCCGTTTTTGACCATGATGTCGCGGATGTAACGGGGACGGGAGAAGTTGATGACCCTGGGCCGCATCCGCCGATCGTAGGGACCAGACCAAAGGCCGTAGCCCTGCATGGCCAGGATGTCGAAGTAGTCCCTGGCTCCAGCGTCGTACATGCGCTGCAGGAAGATGAAATCGTTCAGATTGCGGGGCCCCAACTCGATGGTGGAGGCCAGGGCCCCGCTGATGATCACACAATCGGGGTCGGTCTCCTTGGCGCGGGTGTAGCCGATCTTGAGCAGCTCCGTGTAGGCCTCAGGGTCCACCGGCTGCTCGCCCCACTCCGGGTAGATGTTGGGCTCGTTCCAGATCTGGTAATACTTGACGCGGCCCTTGTAGCGGCTCACCACAGCGTGGACGAAGTCGCCGAAGTCAGTGTAGTCGTCGGGCGGGGCGTAGGCGCCCATGTCGTCGCCTGCCGCCCGCGACCAAGCCGGGGGGTTGCTCAGGCGGGCGATGATCGAAAGGCCGTACTTCTCGGCCAGTTCCACGATGTTGTCATACTTGGCCCAGGCCGAGCGGTAGGGCTCGTGGCGTCGGTCCTCGAAATCGCCCTGGCCGTGGATTTCGATGTCCTCCCAGGGGAACTCCTGGCGAATCCACTCGAAGCCGGCCTCGCTGATCATTCGTAAACTGAGGTCTCGCTTCTCTGGATCCACTTCTTGCTCTAGAAACACATTGATGCCGAAGGGACAGACGTCGGTGTGGGATACAGGAGCGTGAGGTCTGGTCTCCGGCTGGGGGCGGGTCAGGTTGGAGGCCAGTTGGAACACTCCTCGCACCTGGGGCAAAGTGTCCTCCTCGCCTGTCCAGTGCAACAGGGTACTGGATATTGGATATTGGATATTGGGTAGCGCCAGCAAAATCAACAGGACGGTCAGGATGACCGCTGTGTTTTTTCTGTTGGGCAACCGTGTTAACAGCTCACTCAATAGTAACCGTCTCCGAATTCAGGACGTAAATTTGCACAGATGAACACAGACAAAAAAGGGGAAATCTGCGAAAATCTGTGTTAATTTGTGTCCCACTCTAAAATCGCTCACCCAGGCGCTTCAGGGTCCGTCGCAGCCAGGACACCGCCGACGGCTCGTGTTTGCGCACCATGAGCACCGAGCAGGGCGCTCCATTCGCTATTCGGTCAGGGATGGAGCCGAAAAGCAGGTTCCTCAGGAACCATTCCTCCGAGGCCCCGATGGCAATCAAATCGTAGTTTGCCTGATCTGCTGTCTGGGCAGACGCCTCCGCCAGAATACCCTCCACAACGGAATCGCTGCGCTTCAAGCGGAAGGTGACCTGTTCGGGAATCTCTCCTAGCTCATCCTCGACCAACTGGCGGAGTACTTCCATTTCCACTTCCATATCCACCGGGTCTGCTTCAGGGAGAATACGCAACGCCATCAGAGAGCCTTCCTCGGCTTTGGCGATGTCCCAAGCCAATCGCAGGGCCAATCGGGCGTGAGGCCCGCCGCCAACCGGGACGAGAACATGCTTGACATCCCCTTCTCCCACTCCCCGATCGCGCAGCACGGCCACGTCACATCCCACCCCGTACACCACGTCCTTGACCACGCTTCCCGTCACCCGCTGCGTTGTCAACTGGCCGCGCCAGCCCATCAGGATCAGCCCCACGCCGCCCCGGGCCTCAGCCACGCCCAGGATGCCGGACGAGATGCCCCGCGCCGCCCGCAGCAGGATGCGCACTGGCACGCCCTGTTCATGCGCATAGTCCGCCACCCGTTTCAGTAGCGCCTTACGCCCGTTCTCTTGTCTGTCCAGCACTTCCTGAGCCATCTCCAACGGAGTTGCTCCTGGCATCTTAACCACAGACAGAGCAGCGAGGGTAGATTCCTCCCTTCCTCGACCCAGGATAACGGCCATCTTAATCAAGCTCTCGGCGGTCAAGGGGTTGGCCACCGGCACCAAAATCTCGCGATGCGCCGCCTCCACCGTCTGGGCCGTGACCTCCACTGCCCGTCCCACTGGCCGGCGCAACTGGTAGACGATCAGTCCCACGGCGATCAATCCGATTCCCACCACCAGCGCGTGGAGCTCGGTGAACACCTCGACCACAATGATACCCAGACAGCCCAGGATCGGCGTCACGGGGTACCAGGGGGTGCGGAAAGAGCGCGGGTGGTCGGGGAATTTACGCCGCAGCAAGATCACCGAGACATTGGTGAAAAAGACCACGAACATGTAGCCGAAGTTCGAGACGTAACTTAGGAACACCTCGTCGCCTGAGACAGCGGCCAGGGCGATGAATGCTCCACTGGCCAGGATAGCGGGCAGGGGCGTTTTGAGGCGGGGATGGATGCGTGAGAGAAAAGCCGGCAGGTAGCCGTCGCGACTCAGGGCGAGGGCCACGCGTGCCGAGCTGAGCAGCGCCGTGTTCAACGAGGTGACGGTAGCGATCATCCCGGCCAGGCCCAGCAGCGGCGCGCCCCAGCCTCCCAGGAAGTTAGAGGCGGCGTCGGACAGTGGGGTGGAGGAGGCCCCCAACTCTCCGGCCGAGACGATGCCCAGGGCGACGAAGGCGACGGTGCAGTAGACGACGGCGCAAATAAAGACGGTGCCCACTACAGCGATGGGGATGTTGCGGCCCGGATTCTTGGCTTCCTCGGCGGTGGTGGCGATCACCTCGTAGCCTACGAACAGGACGTTGACCAGGGTGATGGCCTGGAAGATCTTGGCCATGTTTTCGAGCATCCCCTCGTGGATGAAGAAGCCGCCGTCACCGTAGAACGTGGTCCAGGAGAAGCCGCCGGGCAGGACCAGCCCCAGGACCACAAAGGCAGCCAGCGAGGTCAGCAAGACGCCAGCCAGTATGACCTGGGTGCGACCAGCCTCCTGGCTGCCCCGCAAGCTGATGAGGACGAAGATGGCGATGAAGGCCACGGCTGTCAGAGGGACCGGCAGGAAAGGCAGGAAGATCTTGAGGGAATAAGCGGCTCCTACCGCTGACAGGGCGGCGTAGACCATACTGCTGAACCAACTCACCCAGCCCACACTGAAGGGCAGCAGCCCTCTCGTCGCCTTGCTGATATAGGCGTAGCCGCCGCCAGCAATGGGAAAGCTGGAGGCCAGCTCAGCATAGGACAGGGAATTGGGCAGAGATTGCAGGCCGGCAAGCAAGAACACCAGAATCACCGCCGGGCCGACCATCCCCGCGGCGTGGCCAGTGAGCACGAACACGCCGGCGCCCATCGTGCCGCCGATGCCCAGCATCAGTATCTGGGCGAGACCCAGGGTGCGAACGAGTTGCTTCTTTGCCATCAGGGTTTCAACCTCCTCTGCTCACCAGTACGGAACAAAAGACGTGTTCCACGACCTGCCGGGTCACGTTGCCCAGCAGCCATGCTCTCAACCTGCCGGCCGCTCCAGACGCGCCAATCGCGACGAGGTCATGATTGCCTTCGTAGGCCTCGCGGAGGATCTCATCGGCGACGACGCCGCGCCTCAGCTTCAGTTCAGCGGCTACTTGATGTTGGGCCAGGATCTCAGCGCCGTGGCGCAGGTGCCGAGCAATAGGGGTGTCAGTGCGAAGCAACCTGGGCAGCGTCTCTTCAACCTCAAGCCCGGCGTACATGCTGGCGGCCGGACTAGTCACGTAGAGCAGGGTGGCCTGGGCGTGGGCCGCTCCGGCCAACTGCGCCCCGGCTTCAATCACTGGGTTGGCTATATCTAGTCCCCCGGTGCAGATGAGGACACGCTTTAGATCCGGCTTGGCCCGCTTGACGACTAACACCGAGGTCGGAGCACGGCGGACGACCGCCTGGGCTACCGAGCCCAGCAGGAGTTGTGCCAGTCTGGTCTCTTTCTGTGCCCCGATCACTACCAGGTCATAGCCTCCTCTCTGCGCCTCTGCCAAGATGTTTGCGATGGGGTCTCCCTGACTAAGACGTGTGTCCACCGATAGATGGCTAGTGCTGGCGAGCATCTCATAAGCGCGCTCCAGGGTTTTCTCGCCCGTCGCTCGTGCCTCACTGCGGGAAGCAACATGTAGCAAGGTTACTGGCGACTGCGTGATGCGGGCTATGAGGCCGCCAAACGATACTGCGGCCTCGGCGTATGGCATGCCAGCGACGCAAAGTAGAATCTTCATGCTCTTCTCTCTGTGTGTATCTCTAAAAGGGAAGCATCCCGCTCCCCATCAGTCGGGCCAACACCATCAGCGCTCCTATCAAAGGCAGGGCTGAGAAGAGCAAGCGGATGCGTGGCCCAGCGAAAAAGCGGGTGGCGACTGATCCGATCTGTGCACCAAGGGCGGCGCCGGTCTGCATCACCAGGGCCATGAGGATGTCCACGTTGCCCTTGATGGCGTGAGTCAGCGTGCCGAAGCCAGCCGAGATCACGATTTCGAAGAGGTCTGTGCCCACCGCCACGTGGGTGGGGACACCGGCCAAGTAGATCAGCATGGGCATGCGGACGAAGCCGCCCCCCACCCCCAGGGCTCCGGCCAGCAAGCCGGTGAGAAATCCAATCGCCAGCACGACCCAAAGGGAGATGGAAGCAATGCCCGACGCGGGAAATGAGAGCATTGGCGGCAGATTGATGCTTTGGATGCGCCGGGTCAGGCCCGCAAATCCCAGTGCCTCCTGGGCGGCCAGATGATTCTTGCGGATCATGCGGATGGCCCGCAAACTCTCCCAAGCGGTGAAGCCGCTGATGGTGAGGAGGACCAGGACGTAGGTCAGCCCAATCACCACGTCCATCGAACCGGCAGACTCCAGTGCTTCGAGCACCTGGGCTCCGCTCTCGATGCCCAGGATGGTGCCTACCACCATAACCAAGCCCAGCTTGATGTCCACGTGGCCCAAAGCGCGGTGGCGCCTGGTAGCGACGATGGACTTACCCGTCAAGTGGGCCAGGTCTGTGCCCACGACGAAATTCATGGGTACACCGGTCCAGAACATCAGGGGGCTGGCAATGAAGCCGCCGCCGACGCCAAAGAACCCACCCAGGACGCCCACCACGAACCCTATGCCAGCCAGAAGCAGCGGATTGACCGTCACTCCGGCGATGGGGAAAAACATCGCTGAGACCTCCTACCGTAGCCGCGACAGCCGAAGCAGATCGAGAAGGAAGGAGGTAATGATGTCCAGGAGTGCGGCCTGAGCGACGATAAGTCCCAGGCCGATGGAGGCATAGGCTACCAGGTTGTTGTCGAAGAGTCGAGTCAGCGGCTCACCCAGCCACCGCAATATGACGACGGAGTACACGGATACCAAGCCGCCATACACAATCAACTCTATCAGAAAGTTGCGCAGCAGGATCCTCGGTTGTTGTCTGTTCATCATTCCCTCTATACAGATACATTCTAGCACAACTCACCGTATATGCAAGCCAGTTCGGCCGGCACCATGGCTTTTCCACAGTCGGTCGTTCCCGCAGGTTAGCGCGGGGACAAACCAAAAAAGCCACAGAAAACCTGTGGCTCACTTGCTCAAGATCGCCCAGATTATCCCTTTCAATGCCTACAGAGTGAGCTGACGGGCTCAGGGCTCAGCCTGCCCCCACCAGGCCATGACTTCCTCGGCGTGTTCCCGGTCGTGTTTGGCCTGGATCTCCAGATTACGTCGGGCGGTCGTCGGGTGGCGCCAAGGGGGGACAGCCCGGCGACTCAGTTGCTCCTCGGTCAGCCCCTGCACCAACTCTACAAGTTCCTGGCGAGCCTCCTCCAGCTCAGCCAAGCTCTGCGCTACTGAGAGGCCCTGCCGTTTCTCCACCTCTCGGGCGTTCCACTTTGCGAAGCCTCGTTTACCCCTGATTTTGTAGCCGAAAACAGGGTCCTTCTGGGTGACGAAGGCATGGATGACAACACTGGTCTCCTTATCCCAGGCGGCGATGTGGGCCAAGGCGTCTTTCACCGACCACTCCCCAACCACGCCGGGGCAAACCATTTCTTCCTCACTCAGGCCCTCGATAGCCGAGAGTAGTTCAACTCGTGCTGCCTCGAGGTCGTCCAGTAGCTCTTGTTTGTTTTTCATGTCAGCTTGTCCTACAGTCTCTCGAGTCTCTCCACATCTATCACGAAGACGGTAGCCCCGCTGACCTCCACCTCTTTTGCCTGGGAGCTTGCCGGCCCATAAAGACGAGGTTTGACATTCTGCTTGATGATATTCAGCACCTCATCAACTTGCTCTTCCTCGACGCCGCTAACAATGGTTGCGTTACCGGCTCGCAGGAAACCGCCGGTGCTTGCCATGCGCGTGGCTCTGAAACCCTGGGCTAGCAGGGCGTTGACCACTGCATCAGCGTCGTCGTTATGAACGATAGCTTGGATCAGCTTCATGAGTCTGTCACCTCCTAGCTTAAATCCCCCAGCTCTCTCCTCGTTCGCCGAAGAGCCTGCCCTGAGCTTGTCGAAGGGTCTCCGACCGAGGCGAATGGGCTTGGTCAGAGACCTTCACCCATCATCGCGGGCTTCCTAGCTAAGGTCTCCCAGTTCGTACAGGATAGCGGCCGCGGCCACCAGGCCGGCCGTTTCGGCCCGCAGGATGCGGGGGCCCAAGGTGATGGGGACGATGCCGTACCGTTGAGCCAATGTTACTTCTTCGTAAGTGAACCCCCCTTCAGGGCCGATGAAAAGGTTGATGGAAAAGGGCCTAGAAGGAAATGAGTGCATCTCCTTCCGCTTCGATTTCGTCTCCGACTTCCCGAACACCAGCTTCAGGTTGACTTTTCTCTCTTCCTCCCAAGGTATCAGAGAGAGTCCCCCTGTTCGCTTCGCGAGCTCGCAGGCCTGGGAGAAGATCATGACCGGCTGAAGGTTGGGAAGCCTGCCTCGCCTGCTTTGCTCCGCTGCCTTCCGAACGATGCGTCGCCAACGATCCATTTTCTTGTCCACGTCGTCCAGGCCGGCGATGATGCTTCGCTGGCTAATGAGGGGCACGAATTCCGTGATCCCTAGTTCTGTGCCTTTCTGCAAGACGAACTCAAAATGGTCGCTCTTGAGCACCCCCTGAAAGAGAGAGACCTTAGTGCGGGGCTCGCCGGTAGCAAGAGCCCTGCTTAGCACCCTGCCAACCACCTGCTCTCGGCCCACCTTGAAGATCTCCACTTCTCGTTCCCAGCCGGAGTTGTCCAAGACGACAATATCGTCGCCGGGGCTCAGGCGCAAGACATCTCTGATATGGTGCACTGCCGGCCCGGTGATTGTAACTGTGTCCTCTTCTAACTGGTCGGGCGATACGAAAAAGCGGTGCATAGCCTGAATCCTCCTTTGGAAGTTGGGAAGTAGAAACTGGATAATCAACCTCCAACCTCTGACTTCCGACCTCCAACCAATGTCACCCAGTCCTTCTCCTGTCGCCGTTCGACAATCTCCATCCCGTGCTCTCTCAAAGCCACCGTTACTTCCGCTTCCTGCTCTTCGATGATGCCCGCCGCGATCATCTGGCCGGTAGGCCGAACTCGGTCTACCAAACCCTGATTGGTGAGCTCAATGATCACCCTGGCCAGGATGTTGACGAGTACCAACTCAAACTCCTCCGTGGTTTGGTCCAGCGAGCCGTGCTCGACGGCGACCAGGTTTTGCACTCCGTTGGCCCGCACGTTAGCTCGGGCCGCTTTCACGGCCAGCGGATCGTTGTCCAGGGCCAGAACGGAGCCTGCTCCCAGCTTGGCCGCGGCGATGGCCAATATCCCCGAGCCTGTGCCCAGGTCTAGCACCTTAGCCCCTGGCTCCAGGTGCTCCTCCAGAGCCTGCAAGCACATCCGTGTAGTGGGATGCAGGCCCGTGCCGAAGGCCATGCCTGGATCAAGTTCGATCACGACCTCGTCAGGTCGGCGCTCGTGCTCTTGCCACGGGGGTTTGATCACGATGCGCTTGCCGATCCGCAGGACATGGTAGTGCTTCTTCCAGGCGTTGGCCCAATCGTCTTCGGTGAGTTCGCGGAACTCAGGTGTCGGGAGAGGGTAAATCTGACTCAGATGCCAGAGAGCTTCCTCTATGCACCGCTTAGTTTTTAACCCTTCCTCGTCTAAAGGTAGATAGGTCTTGACAGTGACAACCGCTGTATCGCTGAATTCGTCCTCAAAATCCGCTGACAGCACCGCCCCGCCGCGCCCGTAGCGGTTGAACACTTCGCTCACCGCCTCAGCAGCTTCACCATCCGCCTGTACCCTAACTTCCAGCCAACTCAATCCTATTCACCCAGTGCCTTGATCTCTGGGAGAGGGCGACGGCAAGGGTCGCCCCTACCTCCAGCCAACCCAACTCTATTCCTCCAGCGCTTTAGCTATTTCCTCGGCGAACTTGGCTGATACCTTGGGCCCGTCGGCGGTGATGATCAGCCCGTCGCGCTCGACGCTGGCGCCGGTGTAATCGGCCCCGCCCGCCTTCAATTCTTTCGCCTCAGAGGAGAAGACGGTCGCCTTCATGCCTTTAAGTACCCCCGCCTTGGCCAGGGTGGCCGGGGCGATGCAGATGGCTGCCAGCACCTTGCCCTGAGCCACCGCCTCTTGAGCAATGTTGTGGGCCACAGGATTATCCCAGTACTCCTGAGCTCCTGGGCCGCCGACGAAGACGATGGCGTCGTAGTTGCCCACCGCAACCTCGTTCAACAGGAGGTCGGGCTTGACCTGAGCACCCAGCGCGCCTTTGGCTACCTCGAGAGAGGAAGAGGCGACGCTGACGGTAGCTCGCCTGGCTTCGAAGATCTGGCGCGGCTCTTGGTACTCCTCGTCGCGGAAGTCCTGCTGGGCGATGATCATCAGGATGCTTTTGCCTTGCAGGGAGGGTTCCGCCTCCGGCGCCGGGGTGGCCTTCCCGCAAGCCGAGCTTCCCAGAATCAGCACGACTATCAACAGCAAGGATAACTTCTTCATTGCTTCCCCCTACTCGATTATGCTTTCGGCAGGTACAACTTCACCCTGCTCAAGTTTCTGGAGCATCATTGAAGCATCCACCACTTCAAAGGCTTCTGTTTTGAGCTCACGCAGGAAGTCTCCTATTTTCAGAAACCAAGAACTCTGCTCCAACCCACTCCGCGATGGCGGCGATAAAGGCATCTTCTTCGGAAAGGTCCAGCTCGAGGTATTTCAGCCACAACTCCTCTGGCGGTTCATCATAATGATAAGACCTTCAGAAGAGCCGCCGAGTCGCTCTGTGGGTCGGTGAAGCCAAAGATGTATTCGTTGCTATCCAGGATGAGTATATCGCCGGCTATACTCCGTTTCCCATAGGCGCTTTCGAGTGCTTCGGAGTTCGGCAATTATTTCCTCCTTCGTCTTGTCCATCCCACCAGCCTTTTGAATTTCGCTCTGGATCTCCTCGATACGTTCTGCCCACGTCACGGAACGCAACGTATCTCGCAGGAGACTCTCGAGGTATCCTGATGAAAGTATCCCTGCCTTTAGAGCCTCTCGATATAGCTCTTCAGGCAAGGTAAGGGTGATCTCTCTAACAGTTATCTCTTTAACCTCCCTATGCTTTGAGGAAATCCACTATCTTCTCCAGCAAGCCCTTTTCTTCCTGAGGAATAACCTCCCTACCCAATGTCTTGCCTAAATCCTTGAACAGTTGTTTTTGTTTGTCGCTCAAGTCGGTTGGGGTCGCTACCTGCACGATCACCAACTGGTCGCCCCGGCCATTGCGCCTGAGGTAGGGTACACCTTCGCCCCGCAGGCGGAAAACCTTACCCGTCTGGGTGCCGGCGGGAATGGATAACTTCTCTTCACCATCCACTGTAGGCACCATGACCTCGTCGCCCAGGGCTGCCTGGGCAACGTTGATTGCCAATTCCAGGATGACGTTGTTGTCCTGGCGACGGAAGTAGCGATGGGGCTTCACCGAGAGCACCACGTAGAGGTTGCCCGTCGGGCCACCATACACTCCGGGCTCCCCCTCGCCGGCCAGGCGGATCTGTGTCCCGTTGTCTACCCCCGCCGGCACCTTGACAGAGATGGTGCGGGTCGCTCGTACGCGCTTTTGGCCACGGCACTCGCCGCAAGGGGTGTTGATAATCTCCCCCTCTCCCTGGCAGCGGGGACAGGCGCTCACGTTGATGAAAGAGCCAAGGATGGACTGTTGAGTCCGCCGCACTTCACCGGTCCCGTTGCACTGGGGGCAGCGGATGGGACTGGTGCCCGGCTCAGCGCCGCTGCCGTGACAACGGGGACAGGTCTCGTAGCGCGGAATCTCCAGTTCCTTCTCGCAGCCAAAGACAGCTTCCTCAAAGGAAATGGTCAGATCGTAGCGCAAGTCAGTCCCTCGTCGCGGCGCGCGCCGACTCCTGGTGCGGGGACCGAAGCCGAAGATGTCGCCGAAGATGTCGCTGAAGCCACCGAACCCGAAGTCGCTGAAGTCACCCCAGCGCCCCTGCACACCGGAATGCCCGAAGCGGTCGTAGGTGGCCCGCTTCTCCTGATCGGAGAGAACTTCGTGGGCTTCGTTTATCTCTTTGAACTTGGCTTCGGCGTCAGGGCTTTTATTGACATCGGGATGATATTGGCGGGCCAGCCCGCGATAAGCCTTCTTTATCTCATCCTGGCTGGCCGAGCGGCCTACGCCAAGTACGTCGTAATAGTCGCGTTTAGAACTCATCTGTCCTCAATTATTGAGCTACCAGGGTTGACTCCCCTGAAAAAAGCCTGCTCTGAGGCCCGTCCTCGGGCCGATTGCCGCACCCGGGGACGGCTGCGGGAGCTTTTTTCAGTAGATTCAGGGTTATATCCTCTAGGATCACCTGCCTGAAGACTTCCGGAGCACCAAATCGTTTTACCGCATCCAGGATCTCTATCCCTGCTAACCGCCCTTCGGCATCATAGTCGGCGGCAATGCCTTCGGCCAGGTGTTTGGTCGTCACCGTGATCTCGATAAAGCGAATGTAGAGCGCGTCCAGTTCCGAATCATACGTAACCCTCATCTGTCCTCATCAATACCTCTATACCTCTCGGAACTCGCCCTCCACAGTCTCCCCGTCTTCAGGAGGCTTCTCCTCCTCACCTGGTGGAGGCGGGGTGGGGCCAGCTTGCTCGTACATGCTGGCGCCGATTTGCTGCACAGCTAAGCCCAACTCCTGAGTTAGGCGACGAATCTCGTCCACGTTCTTGCCCTGGAGGGCGGTTTGCAGAGCCGACACCTTACTCTCCACGTCACTTCTCACGTCAACAGGCACTTTTTCGGCCTGCTCGCGCAAGGTCTTCTCCGCCACGTAGATGGCAGAGTCGGCGGCGTTGCGGGCCTCGGCCTCTTCCTTGCGCTTTCTGTCCTCAGCGGCGAACCGCTCGGCGTCCTTGACCATCTGCTCCACTTCTTCGTCGGCGAGGCCGCTGGAGGCGGTGATGGTGATGTGCTGCTCGCGTCCCGTGGCCTTGTCCTCGGCCGATACCTTGAGGATGCCGTCGGCGTCTATGTCGAAAGTCACCTCGATCTGGGGGATGCCCCGCGGCGCCGGAGGGATGCCGTCCAGCATGAAGCGCCCCAGGGTCTTGTTATCGGGAGCCATGGGCCGCTCGCCCTGCACTATGTGGATCTCTACTCCGGTCTGGCTGTCGGCTGCCGTGGAGAAGGTCTGGCTCTTGCGGGTAGGAATAGTGGTGTTGCGCTCAATGAGAGCCGTGGCCACGCGCCCCAGGGTCTCAATAGAGAGGGTCAGCGGGGTCACGTCCAGGAGCAGCACATCCCTGACCTCGCCGCCCAACACACCGGCCTGGATGGCCGCCCCCACGCCCACTACCTCATCGGGATTGACTCCCCTGTGAGGTTCCCTGTCGAAGATCCTCCTCACTGCCTCTTGAACGGCGGGCGTCCTGGTCTGTCCGCCCACCAGGATGGCCTCGTCTATGTCGCTCGGGGAGAGCTTGGCGTCAGCGAGGGCCTGCCGGCAGGGAGCGATGGAGCGCTCGATCAGATCCTCCACCAACTGCTCCATCTTGGCCCGCGTCAGCTTCATGGTCAGGTGCTTGGGCCCTGAGGCATCAGCGGTGATGAAGGGCAGGTTGATCTCCGTCTCCATCACTGTGGAGAGCTCGATCTTGGCCTTCTCCGCCGCTTCCTTCAACCGCTGCAGGGCCATCTTGTCCTGGCGGAGATCAATGCCTTGATCCTTCTTGAACTCGTCGCAGATCCATTCTATGATCCGCTGGTCAAAGTCGTCGCCGCCCAGGAAGGTGTCGCCACTGGTGGACTTAACCTCGAACACCCCTTCGCCCACGTCCAGGATAGAGATGTCGAAGGTGCCGCCGCCCAGGTCGTAGACGGCGATGGTCTCGTCAGCCTTCTTGTCCATGCCGTAGGCCAGGGATGAAGCGGTAGGCTCGTTGATGATACGCAGCACCTCCAGCCCCGCGATCCTGCCAGCATCTTTGGTAGCCTGGCGTTGGGAGTCGTTGAAGTAGGCGGGCACGGTGATCACCGCCTGGGTGATGATCTCCCCCAGAAATGCCTCGGCGTCAGTCTTGATCTTCTGCAGGATCATGGCCGATATCTCCGGCGGCGAGTACTCCTTGCCCGCCATTTCTACCCAGGCATCGCCATTGGGTTTCTCGATGATCTTGTAGGGCAATATCTTCCTGGCCCGCTGCACCTCAGGATCGTTGAACTTGCGCCCCATGAGGCGCTTGATGGAGAAGATGGTGTTATCGGGGTTAGTGACGGCCTGGCGGCGAGCCACCATCCCCACCATGCGTTCCTTCGTCTTGGGGTTAACCGCCACCACCGAGGGGAACAGCCGTCCTCCCTCCGCGCTGGGGATGACCACCGGCTCGCCAGCCTGCATCACCGCCACGCAGCAGTTCGTGGTTCCTAGGTCAATGCCGATTATTTTACTCATAGATTTTGTTCCTCCGTGTTAAAGTTTTGGGTTTCGAGGTTTCGAGTTAAAGTCAAGTGCGGATCATCAGGCCACCTGAAATGCCAGACCCACAGGCCGAAACTCTGCGGTCTCTTGACGTTCCAGTTGAGAGCGGATATACTCGAATCGCCTGACGGTTTCCTGCGAATACAATCGTTCTCCGCAGCGAAGGCAAACCTCGGCCGGTACTTTCAAGATGGCAGCATGAACTCCGCCCCATAAGACCTTTTCTACCTCTTTCTCCACAAGTTCGCCACCACAAACCGGGCATTTTTCAAATGGCAACATGGCTATCTTCTCCTTTGCCGCCAGTTGATCCACCGTTTAGGGTCAGGCCGATAAACGGTGATCAAAACGGCCCACTGATTCTGCCTATTATAAGCCCAAACACTATGAACAGGATCACCGCTGAACGTCTGGCCGTATATCAGGCAACTCGGATACGGCTTGTCGTCTGGGTAATCCTCAATGATCTCACCGTAAAGAACTGAGAAGTATACTTCGTCAAACGAGAGCCGATCAGCCTGGGCTTCAGTGTCAGCATGATCAGTGATCCGAACTCTATTTGCACGGATCGCTTCAATGATCTCATTGATGTCCATTCGGTTCTGCCTCGCTGCAAGCGTCGGGTGAAACCACCATTTCGCTTAACACTCTCATTGTGCAACTCGACGACGCCAAATTCATCTACATCAATTAGGCTCGGCTTCTGACACCGGTTTCCCCTTCGCCACCCTCACCAGGGCGGGCCGCAAAACGCGGTCGCCGAGCTTGTAGCCCTTCTGCACCTCGCCGATGATCTGGCCCTCGTCGTGATCATCGCTCTCCTCGTAGGTGACGGCCTCGTGCAGCAAGGGGTCGAAGCTCTGGCCTTCCGTCTCAACGAGGGTCAGTCCTTCCGCTTCCAAGATGGCCTGCAACCTCCGATAGATGAGGGCTACGCCGTCAATCCAGGTCAGGCTCAGCAGGTTGCTGGGCAGAGTTTGGAAAGCTCGCTCGAAGTCGTCGAAGATGGGCAGGAGTCTGGTGATGAGGGTTACGTTGGCCAGTTTGAAGAGTTCCTGGCGCTCCTGCTCGTTGCGCTTCTTGTAGTTGGCGAATTCGGCCCGCGCCCGCTGCCAACCATCAAGATACTCAGCAGCCTGGGCTTTGGCCTCCTCCAACTCTTGGCGCAGAGCCTCTAGCTCAGTGACCTCCTCGACTTCCTCCGTGATCTCTTCCGCTACAGTGACCTCGTCCGCAGTAGCTTCTTCGATTTTCTCTTCCTTTGTCACTCTATCGCACCTCCCATAATTAGTACCCGTACAACTCGTGAATCAGTTCGCTCATCAGGCTAGACACGTAACGGACGACGGAGATGGCTCGCCGGTAGGGCATGCGTCGTGGGCCTAGAACCCCCAGATCGCCCGTGGCCTGGCTGACCACGCCGTAGCGGGACAGCACCAGGCTACAATCGCTCAGCTCCTCCCAGGGACCCTCTCCTCCGATGACGACCTGCACGCCCCCCGCTGCCGGAGTCAGAACATCGGCCAGAACGATTTCCAGAAAGCTGCTCTCCTCGAAAAGCTCGAAGACCTGGCGAGCGATTTGGCCCTCGGCGAACTCAGGCTGTTGCAGAATGTTGATCAGGCCATCACGGTAGACCTCGCTGCGGGCACGCCCACCTGATAACCCCATCATCTCCGCCACCAGATCGCTCACCTGAGCCTCCAGAGGAGTCAAGGTCGTGAGCTGGGCCATGACCTCATCGGCAGTTAAGCCATCGAAGCGCTCGTTCAGGTGAGTGGCCATCCGGCTTAATTCCTCTTGAGACATCGGCCGCGGCAGAGTCAAGACCCGCTGTTTGACTGTCCCCCCCCGCAGGACTAGCACCACCAATGTCAACGAGTCGCGGATGGAAATCAGCTCCAGGTGTTTGAAACCCCGCTGAGCAGTAGCAGCCGGGGCCGTGATCCACGCCACGCTCTGCGCAGCCTGAGCCAGCACCGACGCCGAGAGCTTCAGCCATTGGTCCATCTCAGGGCGCACCTGATGAAACTGATGACGGATCATGCGCCGCTCAGCCAGGGGCAATTCCGTCTCTCCTAGAAGGCGTTCGACGAAATAGCGATAGCCCTTGTCAGTGGGAACGCGTCCAGCCGAGGTGTGAGGGTGAGTGAGGTATCCAGCCTCCTCCAAACGGGCCATCTCGTTGCGCACCGTAGCCGAGCTGATGCCCAGACCATAGGCCTCGACGATGACCTTTGAGCTAATGGGCGTGGCCGCAGCCACATATTCCCGTATCACCAGGCCCAATATGGCTTGCTGTCTAGTTGTCAAATCTTGCATGATATATCTCGCCAGGGAAGATCTTTAGCACTCTAATATTGAGAGTGCTAAAAATAATGATACCATGAAGTGCCCGTCCTGTCAAGTGTTATTTGGATAAAGAGAGAAATGAGTGTATAATAATCGCGTGCTTGCCCCCCGACTGATGGTTGCAAACGACCTCGACGATCCAGGAGAAAATGTGATGGAAAACGTCCCCCCTCCAGTGAAGGCTGCCACCTCCAAGATGGCAACAGTTCTGTGCCTGGTCTTGTTGCTGGCGACAGCAGGGCTGGCCGGATGTAACCTTTTGCCTGAGTTATCCTTCTCCTCCCAAGAGGAAAAACCAACCGCTACCACCGCACCGGGGGAGGTAACGCCGGCAGTATCTCCTACGCGAGGCTTTCCGCCGCCCTCCCCCCCCACGGCAATTTCCTCTGCCATCACTCTAACTCTCTGGACGACGGAGGCCTTCTTCCCCACCGAGGATGATGGCAGCGGGCAAATCCTGGCTCAGCAATGGCAGGCTTTCGAAGCTGCTCATGCTAACGTCAACATCGAGTACATCCTCAAGAAACCGTATGGCAAGGGGGGCATCCTCGATTTTCTCGGCACCGCTCGCGCAGCCGCCCCTACAGTATTGCCAGACCTGGTAATCCTGGACACCCTTGAGCTGGACCAGGCGGCCCAGGCCGGGCTGATCCAACCTCTGGATGACCTGGTGTCAAGCGAAGTCCAACAGGGCCTTTTCCCCTTCGCCCGGCACAGCTTCGCTGGGCAGTTGATAGGTATCCAGTTTGAGGCCGATGTCGAACACCTCATCTACAATACCAACAAGATAGACAGCGCGCCCATAACCTGGAGGGAGGTGATCTCCGCCAGCGTCGCCTATATCTTCCCAGCCGGCGG
>CAZGKH010000034.1:0-6174 GCA_964525665.1 uncultured Anaerolineae bacterium
AAAGGAGAGTAAGAACATGGAAATGAAGCAACATATCACTGTGGTAGCGGCGCTAAACATCGCCCTTGGCGTCCTGGGGGTTGTACTTGCGATCATCGCCTTTGTAGTTTTGGCGGGAATCGGGCTTCTCACACAGGATCCGGAAGCAAGGCCCATCTTGATATTCATCGCCACCATCTCGGCCGGGTTCCTGGGCATCATCTCGGTGCCTGATATTATCGGCGGCATTGGGTTGATCAAACGACAGTCCTGGGCAAGAATCCTGGTGCTGATACTTGGCGTCATTAAGTTGATTAACATCCCACTTGGAACGATAGTGGGAATCTACAGCATCTGGGTGCTCATGCAGGACGAGGCGGCGCAGTATCTTGACCGCTAACTCATAGGCGGCTTGGCTCGCCGCTGAAAGGCGCAAGCGTGATTCTCAGGGAGCGACGGTGACGCTGCTCTTTTTTCGGCGTGCCAGGTCAACATCTGTTCCATTATCTGCAAACTTATGGAGAAGGCCTGCACAGCCTTGCTTTTCTGGCTGGTAGTTTCCGTACGACATGGCAAGAGCAAAGCCACTCTGTCATTGATAAGGGTGGCTTTTTTGTGTACTGGGGTCTCAGCATTCATACTTCACTTAAACGCCACCACGCCAAAGGCGCGGGGCCGGCGCGCGATGTGGGAGAAGCCGGCTTCCTGGAGGCGACGTATCACGCCGCGGGTGATGTTGCCGCCCGACTTGCTATCCGGATTGCCAACGTAGTGAAAAATGCGACCGCCGCGCCGCAGCACGCGGTGCAGCTCGGCGTAGAATTCGCTGGCGTACAGGTGGCCGGCCAGGCTGAAGGCCGGCGGGTCGTGGATGATGCGGGCAAACTTCTGGTTGTCGAATTCTTCGATGACTTCATAGCTATCGCCGATGCGCTGGGTGATTTTAGGGTTATCGAACAGAGCTCTCGACCAGGGATTGAGCCGTGCGATCTTCAGCGCGGTCGGGTCCAGTTCGATGGTCACCACGTGATCGGCGGTCTTGGCCGCTTCGATGGCGGTGTAGCCCAGACCGGTGGCCGTGTCCAACACGTGACCGACGACAGGCTTGATCGTTTTGATCTTTTCCAGGGTATCGTGGTACGGATCGGTACCCTTGATGCGATGCATAGGTATGCCGGAGATCAGCATGGTGGGCGCGGCGCGCGTGGGCATCAGGCTGTAGAGCAGGTTAGTGAACTCCGAAAAGAGCTGGATCTTGCGCGGCTCGCCGTCTTCGATGACGAAGCAGTTGTTCTCAGACGCGCTGATTTCCTCGATGGCATCCCAGCTTAGCGACTCGCCGTTGGGAAAACGCACCCCTGCTAGTTCGATAGTGACTTCAACCGTCGTGAGCCCCAGGTCTGGCGAGACTTCAATATTATGTTGGCCGACCTCTTGAGCTTGCAAGAGGGGTTGTGTTTGGATGTGCGAGAGGACGATGGGATGTGTCATGAGAACCGCCTCATCCTCTTAGGCTCAGGAGGGCCAGCAGGCCAAACGCGATGATGACCAGGCCTGAGATCCTGTTCACCCATCTCAGCCCGTGAGAAGTGAACTTTGTCCGAAACAGGCTGACGCCAGTGCTAAGGGTAAGCCACCACAGAGCCGAGCCGCTGAACACGCCCAGCACCAATACCACCGCAGAGACATAGTTCGCGCTTGCTCCCCCCAATCCGGCGAATATGGCTGCAAAAGAGAGAATGGTCATGGGATTGGTGAGCGTCAGGAAAAACGTTGAGGTATAGGCCCCGATGAGGCTATTGGCGCTGACTGAGGCCGCTTCTTCGGCAGGGCTGGCCAGCAGCGTCTTGAGGCCCAGATAGCAGAGAAACGCGCCGCCCATAATGCGAAGCCACATTTGCTGGCTGATCAGCGTGTTCGAGACAAGGGTCAGCCCGAATGCGGCAACGCAACCATAGACTGCATCAGCCGTGGCAGCCCCCAGTCCAGAGACGAGGCCTGCTGCTCGTCCTTCTGCCAACGTGCGTCGTATACACAACACCCCGATTGGCCCCACAGGCGCAGCGATGGAAAAGCCGATGGCGAGCCCCCTAAGAAAGAAACCGATGCCCATAGTTGCTCAACCTGTCTAGAACCGGAATTCCCTCACGTCGGCGTCGTCGAGGAGCATTTCCATGAGTTGCGTGTGATTCTTGGGTGTCCCGAAAGCCTCCCAGGTGCAGACCATTTCACCCTTGCGCTTTATTTGCCTACTGTTCTTCACGCGAAGGCCGCACTGGTGGAACATGGCTTCCAGCTCCGAGAGTTTCTCGCGGTTGATAGCGCAGATGATCTCGTAGGTTCGCATATGTCGAGCGTTGTCAATTCGCTCTTCTAGCGCGGGAAAGACCCAGAGGATAACCAGGATGATACCAGCCGCCGCCCCGACAAGCAGGTAATACCCACCACCGATACCCATGCCCAGCGCTGCGGCGAGCCAGATGGTGGATGCCGTCGTGATCCCCAGAATCCGACCGCCGGCGCGCATTATCGCACCAGCGCCGAGAAAGCCGACCCCGCTGACGATGTTCGCGGCGATGCGCACCGGGTCCTTGTCGCCGCCCAGCTTTAGGGAGAAGATGGTGAAGAGCGTCGCGCCGACGCAGATAAGGATGATGGTGCGGAAGCCTGCCGCCTTGTCGCGGAACTCGCGCTCAGCGCCGACGAGCCCGCCGACCAGTACGGATAGCAGCAGCTTGATCATGTCTTCGGGTAAGATCGTCATGGTATTTCTCCTTCTTTCCGTACGCGCACACGCGAGAGTCCTGGCCGTCTGGATAGCTCCTTGTACTCTTGTTGGCTCAAGATGTTTTCACTCCAGGGCTTGCGCATAGTATATTCTAAAAGGCCGTCTGGGTCAAGCCCACAGGTGGCTTTTGGTTGCCAAACTAACCCAAACGTGATATACTTTAGGCCAGCGTGCATCAGTAAGCCATCAGAATCGGACTCGACCATCCAATGTCGGAGGCGTTTATGGGAGAGAATCCCAGGTTCGATTCGGGAATACTGCAATTGTTGGAAGCAGCGGGCAAATTGAAGTAACGAAGAAGGAGGACATAACTCTCATGAAGAGCTATCGAAAAGAGCTATGGTTCAGCGTTCCTGAGCGCCGAGCCTTCATCAACATCACGCGCCAGGTTAACGAGTGTCTGCACGAGAGTGGCATCAAAGAAGGGCTGGTGCTGGTGAACGCCATGCACATAACGGCTTCGGTCTTCATCAACGACGATGAACGCGGCCTCCATCAGGACTACGATGATTGGCTGGAGGAGCTGGCTCCCCATGAGCCTATCAGCCACTATCGCCACAACCGCACTGGTGAGGATAACGGCGATGCCCATCTGAAGAGACAGATCATGGGCCGCGAGGTGGTGGTGGCAATCACTGGTGGTCGTCTGGACTTCGGTCCGTGGGAGCAGATTTTCTACGGCGAGTTCGATGGCCGTCGTAGAAAGCGCGTCCTGGTCAAGATCGTAGGTGAGTGATGGCAACTCCAAGATCGCTACCCGACCTTATATCCCTGAAGGGAAAACGAGCTTTGATTACGGGCTCGGCTGCTGGCATTGGCAAGGCCATCGCTTGCAGATTCGCAGAGGCAGGGGCGGATTTGGAGCTGGTGGATATTGACGATGAAAGGTTAGCAGCTACGAAGAAGGAACTGGGGAGTTTCGGGGTAGAAGTCAATGTTCACAGCACGGACATATCGAGACAGGAAGAGAGAGACGAGCTGTGGGAGAAACTGACGGGAGGTGGATCAGACATATTGGTGAATAATGCCGGCATCTATCCCTTCAAGGAGTTCTTGGATGTTGATGAGGCCTTCTACAAGAACGTGATCGAGACGAATCTGGACTCTGTCTATTGGATGTGCCAAAAAATGATCAGCAGACGGCTGAAATTGGGTGGGGTGATTGTCAACGTGGGGTCCATAGAGGCTGTCGTGGCATTCAAGGAGGACTTGGCTCACTACAGCGTGAGTAAGGCCGGGGTCATCGCCCTGACAAGAGCTCTGGCTAAAGAACATGGGAAGCATGGGTTCAGGATAAATGCGGTGGTGCCTGGAGGGATAATCACCAGTGGGACCAAGCGGGCGGCCAAGGGCATATTTCGCTTCAATCTTGGTCTCATAAAGACAGGCATCGAATTCAAGCAGCGATTGCCCATAGGCCGGCTCGGCCGGCCAGACGAAGTGGCATGTATGGCGCTGGTTCTCGCCAGCGATATGTCCAGCTATGTACATGGCGCAGCGATACCAGTGGATGGAGGTTTCTTAGCAGTTTGACTATGCAAACTACAGCAAACGTAGTGATCATCGGTGCGGGTGTTATTGGGTGCAGCACTGCATATCATCTCGCTCGGATGGGCGTTACAGATGTTGCAGTTGTGGAAATGGATCAGGTGGGGAGCGGTACGTCTAGCAAGTCGGCTGCACTGCTGAGCTTGCAGTTCTGTCAAGATGAGCGTACTGCTCGCATGGCCAAGTACTCGTACGCCAGGTACATGCAGTTTGAAGAAGAGGTCGGAGACCCGATTGACTTCAAGAGGGTCGGGCGGCTATCGCTTGCTACCCAGGAGACCAGTGAGCAATTGCTCGGAAACGTGGAATTGCTGCGGTCCCTCGACATCAGGACGGACGTACTGTACCCGGATGAAATCAAACGGCGCTACCCGGAGATAAACACTGAGGACCTGGTTGTTGGCACTTGGGGACCGGACGACGGCCCTTTCGATCCTCACATGATCATGTGGGGCTATATCAAAAGGGCGTTGGAGAAGGGAGTGAAGTTGTATCAGGGGGTGCGGGCAACAGGAATCCGGGTTCGGAACGGGCGGGTGGAAGGTGTTGACACCGACGAGGGTTTTGTGGCGACCAAGCTAGTAGTGAATGCTGGCGGGCCCTGGGCAATTGAGATAGGGCGGTGGGTTGGCGTCGAGATCCCAATCATCAATTTGGCCAGGGGCATCCTGATCACCGGCCCTTTTCCCGACATTCCGTCTACCAGACCTTTTGTCAAGGATGTGACAGCAGACTGGTACTATCGTCCCGAAGGTGCAGGCTTCTTGATGGGCATGGGGAAGCTGCCCACTGAGGATCTGAACATACAGATCAATCATGAAATGATCAGTGACATGTTAGATGCAGCAGTACATCGCGTTCCGGTGTTGGAGAGGGCCTCCATGCTGACGGCCTGGGCGGGGGTGCGGCCGCTGACCCCTGATGATCGCCCGATACTAGGGCCAGCGCCATCGGTTGATGGTTTCGTCCTTAATTGTGGGTGGGGTGGAATGGGCATCATCCAAGCACCCATCGCCGGCCAGATCGTGGCCGAATACATCAGCAATGGGCATACTTCAACTATGGAGATCGGCCCATTTGGAATTGAGCGGTTCGGCTGAAGAAAACAAGAAAAGAAAGGAGGTTCATCGTGCCAAGAGTTGTTCACTTCGAGTTCTACGTGGATGATCCAGAGCGGGCAGTGAAGTTCTACGAGGAGGTGTTCGGCTGGAAGATAGTCAAATGGGGAGGTCCCGTTGACTACTGGCTAGTCACGACGGGCGAGGAGGACCAGCCGGGCATTGATGGCGCCATCGCGCGGCGCACCAATGGAGTGACCACCTACAACATCATTGACGTTCCCTCTGTTGACGAGTTCATCGAAAAGATCGTGGAGGCAGGCGGAAAAGTGGTGATGCCGAAGCAGGCTGTTCCAGGGGTCGGTTATTCGGCCTACTGCGCCGACACCGATGGGCACGTCTTCGGGCTTATAGAGAGCGACCCGTCGGCTCAATAGCTCTGATTGGCCTAAATTGTAGATTTGTGGTATAATAGAGCAGAGGTGGTTACCATGAAGCTTGAAGAAGCGAAAACATTTTATCAAGGAGAGTGGATTGCCTTTCGTACCTCTGAGGAGAGTGGTGACCCAGAAGGGGAAGTAGTCCTGCACAGTAAAGATCGCCGGGCATTTGATAAGGAACTTCTGCAACAGGGGTTGATTGATGTCTATATCACCTTTGTAGGCCCGCCAGTTCCTGAAGGTTATGCGGTGATTTTTTAACTGAGATGTCTATGCGTTTCCCAGTCGGTATCCCTCTGCTCGTGAGAAACATCAAGATCGTTGGCCCCAAAGGTTCGATCAAGGTGGACATGATTCTTGA
>CAZGKH010000034.1:6274-16942 GCA_964525665.1 uncultured Anaerolineae bacterium
GGAAGAGAGGTCGTCCTCCAGTGATAAGAAAACCAGTTTCACTTCAGTTCGATCCGGCAGTGAGACGGATTCGAGTGGGTGGAACAGGCCATTCTCATAAACTGCTTTGATAGTTTTTAGCATTTCTTTACCTCCTACGATCATCGAAGCAAGGCTTTACCATCCAGGATTGATTATATCATCTTCAGATAAGAAGAGCAAATTTAGGGAAGGAGCAGTAATATGACTGATAGATATATCCCCCAGCAGATTGAACCCAAGTGGCAGAAGCGATGGGAGGACGATGGGCTTTACCGAACGGTGGAGGACCCGTCCCGCCCCAAGTATTACTTCCTAACCATGTTGCCCTATCCGTCGGCCAACTACCTGCACATCGGCCACTGGTACGTGATGGCTCCCTCAGATGCCCGCGCGCGCTACATCCGTATGAAGGGCTACAATGTCTTCTATCCCATCGGCTTCGACGCCTTTGGGCTGCCGGCCGAGAACGCGGCCATCCAACACGGTATCCATCCCTTCAAATGGGCCTGGGATAGCATCGAAGTCATGCGCCGCCAGCTCCGCTCGATGGGGGCAATGTGGGCGTGGGATCGGGAGGCGGTCTCTTGCCTGCCCGGTTACTATAAATGGACGGAGTGGTTCTTCCTCAAGTTCTACGAAGCCGGCCTGGCCTACAAGAAGATGTCGCCCGTGGACTGGTGCCCCAAGTGCAACACCACCCTGGCCCGAGAGCAGGTGTGGGGGGAGGATCGGCACTGTGAGCGCTGTGGCACGCCAGTCATCAAGAAGGACCTGGAGCAATGGTTCCTGCGCATCACCGACTACGCTGATGAGCTGCTGGATTACTCCAAGATAGACTGGCCAGAACGCATCCGCACCATGCAGAAAAACTGGATCGGGCGAAGCGAGGGGGCGAATGTAACCTTCGTGTCGGAGCAGGGAGATGATATAACGGTCTTCACCACTCGTCCCGACACCCTGTGGGGCGCTACCTTCATGGTGTTGGCCCCGGAGCATCCCCTGGTGGAGAAACTGACCACGCCGGAGCACCGCGAGGAGGTGGAGGCCTACCAGTTCCAGGCCGCTCGCCAGAGCGAGATCGAGCGCCAAAGCACCGAGCGCGAGAAGACCGGCGTCTTCATCGGCGCCTACGCCATCAATCCAGTCAATGGCGACCGTATCCCCATCTGGATCGCCGACTACGTGATGATGACCTACGGGACAGGGGCCATCATGGCCGTCCCAGGCCACGACGAGCGGGACTTCGAGTTCGCCCTCAAGTTTGGCCTGCCCATCATCCCGGTCATTGATCGGCCCGACGGCGTCGCCAAATCCTTCGCCATGCAGGGCGCGATGAAAGCGGGTTTCACCGAGGCGTTGACCGAGGCCGGTATCCCCTTCGAGGAGCGGGAGGGCTCATTGTATGTCACGATGGACAGGGAGCAGGTGGACCGGTACATTGAGCTGGCGCAGGCGCACGTCAAACCCGGCTCCTGGACAGAAGTCGTCGGCGCCCGCTGGGTCTTTGTCTTCGACGACGGCGTTCGGGAGTTCGATTCTGTGGAAGCTGATCGCGGAATCGTGGCCCGCTGTAGGGAATTGGAGCCGGCGGTGCAAGATAACCGCACGGTCATGGAGATGCTTTGGGGGGTGGAGTTCTACCGCGACGTGCTGTTGCACACCGAGTATGCCACCATGATCAACTCCGGCCCTTTCACTGGCACGCCAGGCGACGTGGCGGTGCAGAAAGTGACGGAGTGGCTGGAGGAACGCGGCGTGGGCGAGTTCGCCGTCAATTACCGGCTGCGTGACTGGCTGATCAGCCGTCAGCGGTATTGGGGCGCACCTATCCCCATCATCTACTGCGCTGAGTGCGGGATAGTGCCGGTGCCCTACGAGGACCTGCCGGTGCTGCTGCCTGAGGACGCCGAGTTTCTGCCCACGGGTGAATCGCCTCTCAAGTTCCACGAAGGCTTCCGGCATACCGCCTGCCCGAAGTGCGGCGGACATGCCGAGCGTGAGACCGACACCATGGACACCTTCCTGTGCTCCTCGTGGTATCACTACGCTTACGTGACCCCCTATCGCTTCGGTCTGGAGACCTTTGGCGATCAGAGGCCACTGCATCGAGACGATTGTCCCTGGGACCCCGAGGCTGGCCGCTACTGGTTGCCGGTGGACATGTACACTGGTGGGCCGGAGCACGCCGTGATGCATCTGCTGTATACGCGCTTCTTCACCAAGGTCATGCGGGACATAGGGTTGGTGGATTTCGACGAACCGATGCTGGCCCTGCGCAACCAGGGCATCATCCTGGGCACCGATGGGGCGCGTATGAGCAAATCGAGGGGCAACGTCGTCCTGCCCGATGACCTGGTACAGCAGTACGGCGCTGACACCGTGCGGGCCTACCTGATGTTCGGCTGGCGTTGGGAGCAGGGCGGGCCGTGGGATCCTCATGGCATCGAGGGGATAGTGCGCTGGCTGCACCGGGTGTGGAACTGCGTGGTGGACGAACCAGCAGCCAGCGGCCAGCGGCAAGCGGCAAGCGCGGATAAGATCCGGGTGCTACGACGGAAGACGCACCAGACCATCCGGGCGGTGACACAGGACATGGAGGACTTTGCCTTCAATACCGTCGTCGCCCGCTTGATGGAACTGACCAACGCGCTGATGAAGGCCAGGGAGACGCCGGTGTACGGCACCGATGCGTGGGAGGAAGCGGTCGAGAGCCTGGTGCTGATGTTGGCTCCCTGCTGTCCCCACGTAGCTGAAGAGCTGTGGGCGCGCATGGGTCGGCCCTACAGCGTGCATCAGCAGAGTTGGCCGATGTGGAGCGAAGAGCTGGCTGCCGAGGAAATGATAACTCTGGTGGTGCAGATCAATGGCAAGCTGCGGGATCGGCTGGAGGTGCCAGTGGACATCAGTGAGGAAGAGGCCAAGGAGTTGGCTCTGGCCAGCGGCGGCGCTCAACGCAATCTGGAGAGCTTGGAGGTCAAGAAGGTCGTCTACGTGCCGGGGCGGCTGGTGAACATTGTGGCGAAATAGCGGCGTGCCTACCCGTTGACATAAAAGGACGCCAGGGGCTTTCCCCTGGCGTCCTTTTGTAGTTATGGTGATGACAGATTACGTCAGAACCCGATGATGTTCAGCAGCAGGTTCTCGTTGTCGGCTGGCCAGTCGGGCCAGACGTAACCGCCGACGGTCACGTAGCCCATGAATGAGGAGTCATCCATCCAGTTCAGGTCACCTATGAGTACCACGTCGCCGGCAAAGCCGTCAGTGGACAGGCGAGACACGCCGGTTGGGGTATCCGCCGCCAAGATGATGCCCCCTGCGGTGGGATAGGGAGCGCTGAGGGCAGCCAACTCGCCCGGATCCGCTCCTGCGCCCACGGTGACGCTCGTGGCGGCGTCGAAATCTAGCGTCGTGGCATCACCAGTGACTTGGTCGGCCGTGATGTCGTCGGCCAGAGCGGCTGTGATGGACATAGCGGCGAACTGGGCATCGAAACCGGTCAGCGCGCTCAGCAGGGCGTTCTCCACACTGACTGTTGCTCCTGCCTCGGCCATGACCACGAGGCGGCCGCCGCCCCGCAGGAACAGGTCGAGCTGACCAAGCTGGCCGGGCGTGAAGTCATCGTTGGTCGGGTCATTGTTGGCGTTTCCCGGCCCCAGCAGGAAGATGACCTTGTATTCGTCGAGGGCCGGATCGTCGGGCCAGTCGGCGGTGTAATCCACCAGGTAGCCCAGGCTTTCAAACAGGGTCACAGCGGCGGCATAACCCTCATCCTCTCCGCCGTTGCCGTAGTAGAGCAGGATGCGGCTATGGGGCGTCTGATGGAGCTCGAAGTCTACCCGCGCCTCGGAGCAATTGGGGATGAACACGCTGTCCGTTGTCCCGTTGTACCCCTCGGCTCGGGCTGTTACCCAGGTGGTGGAAGCTGGATCGAAGGCCAGCACAATGTCGTAGTACCCATCTACGTCGGTGGTGGCGGTTTCCAAGCCCACGGTGTTCACTGCGGAGACGCTGGCGTCTGCGATGGGCAGGCCGGTCTCCTTGTCGGTGACCCAGCCGTGTACAACAACGGTAGCGCACAGCGGGGCCAACGCGAAGTTGGCCACTTGGTCGTCGCAGATGGTGTCTTCCAAAGTCAGAATCCCGGTGTCATAGTCAGCAGCCGACGCTACCACGACGATGTCTGCTGGCTCCGTGGTCTTGAAGTACTCGAAGCTGTAGTAGCCCGTGGAATCCGTGATATCGTATTCCGCGCCATCAACGCTGATCGAAGCGCCGCTGATGGGATCCAGGGTGACCTCGTCAATGACCTGGCCAGAGATGGTGATGAGGCAAGGCGGATACTCGGACGAGAATGGGATCCCATCGTAGACAGTGGTGATGTCGCCTTCAGGTTGGCCCTTGTTCAAGGCGATGGCAATGGGCATGACTGGCTCTGGGTCTACATTGCCATCCCCGTTGGTATCGCAGAGCTGTTCCTCTCCGATGACCTCCACTGTCCCCGCACCAATGAAGCCAGGAATCACGCTGCCCATGTTGGCCAGATCTACCAGCCGCAACTGCTTAGGCCCTAGCCACAGGCTGCTGATAATGGTGAACCTGTTTCCGCTGGCGTCATGGATGTTTAATCGGAGCTGGATTCGGTTACAGTTGGAGTTGTTGCGAATGGCAATCGTCGAGGTCGCCTCGTCGGATTTGCTGATTGACGGAAGGGCGATGTATCTCCGCCCCCGGTGATCGCTCAGCGGATCGGCGTTGTAGGATCCTCCCTGTACCTCCCCAGGCAGCGCCGTTATCCAACTGTCGGAGGCAGCGGAGTAGATCAGAGCCTTCTTCACGTCCACCACAGCGGAGATGGGCTGACCGTCGGTCTCTCTCCCGCTGGGGTAGTCCACCTGTCTGTGAGATTGGATGTTGGCCGCTCCTACGTAGTCTAAGCCCAAATCGGTGATAGCTGGTAGGAAGAAGGTGTTGGCGCCGTTAGGGCACACCCAATCGCCCAGGAACATCAACTCTCCGCCGCTGTTGTCCATGAAATCCACCGTAACGAAAGTGGGTAGGGATTCCTGGGTCAGGTTCTGCACCTGGATGCCGGTCTGCCAGCCGCTCCATTGTCTGAACAAGAGACCGGCGTAGAGCAGCGTGTCGCCGGCAGGCTTGTAGGGCTGAGCCCAATAGGTTAGCAATGTGCCCCGATCGTCTGGGTCCAGGCAGTATTTGGAGAAACTGGTCTGGTCCACGACTATACTCAGCGGCTCGTTAGCCTGAACATACGCTGACCCTAGCCAATCGCAGTTTATCTCATCAGGAACCCTCAGCCGAACGGATTCTCCCGGCGCCAACTGCTCGACGTGCTGTACCCATTCGAAGAAACAGGGCGATTGCTCCCTGTAGTAGATAGATACGGGGGTGCATTGGTCGCCGCTGTTTTGGATGATCATCTCTGTGGACAAATTATGATATCCCTTCATGGCGTAGGGAGTGAAATACTGGTAGGGAGGGCCTTCTCCCTGCATGGACTCGGTGTAGCCAGGGTAAGTACTGGAGACAGCAGTGCCGAAGTCGTTGCTACCCTTGCGTTGCACTGTCACTGCCAGAGGCTCGCCAGTGTCCTCGTAGGCGTCCTCCCAGGCCATCCACGCGGCGGTATCGCCTACCGCATCGCCGGCGTCTTCACAGGCGTCGTTGAGGGCAAGCGTAGCCACCGAGTAGACGATAGCTGACTTGGCATGGATAGGAATGTGGGACTTTAGTGTCCAGACAGCGTTCTCCGGCACCCGTATGCAGGCCGTGCGGATAGGCCCTGGGTCGTTGGCTGGGCATTTGTTGGAGTAATCACCCCAAAAGAAGACCACGACCCCGCTGTCCGTCGCCCCTACGTTTTGCACCTGCACCCAGGTCTCCCACCCGTCCTTATGGTCAATGGCAGGCAACTGGACTCGCCTGCCAGGCCCAAGATGTGCCTCGGAGTAGCCAGTGTCTGCGTCGTTAGGTTGTGCCAGCACTGGCTTGAGGGGGGGGCTTGTTGCCCAGAGCATAGCCACCATACTGATGCCCAGGAAAACACCTAGCAAGCAAAGCAGAATTCGCCTGCTAGCCTTAGATCCCCATGCTTGGGCTAGCCAATCTGCCCAAGTGCTGCCCAAATCTATGCTTATTCTCATGAATTCGTCTAGCTGATATGGCATCTCGGCCCCCGTTTTCTATGACCCCCCACCGGCTGTTTCCGATCTCAGGATTCTTCGACTATGCATAGATTCCGGATGAAATGGTGAGGATACACTCAACCCCATCAGATTATATCATTCTTGATCGAAATCATGGGTGAAGATATGGTGAAAGTGGCATGAATTCGTCGTGAAGTGTGGCTTGATTGAATCACGGGTCGCGTGCTGTAAATCCATCTCTACATATAATAACGGAAAAACGCTCATTTAGATACGGCCTATATGAGAATCGGGCAAAACTCGTCACTTATCATCTTGTTTGGTCTACTTTCTTCGCTTTCCTGTTCCTTTTCCGCAGCACTTCCAGATAACGAGGTATGGTCACAGTGTAAAGCTGGTACAGGAAGCGCGAGACGGGGTAGTCGTAGGCCCCGATGTGGCACACGAATTGTCCTCCAAAGCCCTCTTTGAATCTGTAGACACCCCACAGCGGATCCGATTCGTCCCGGATGTCAGGAGCACCCCATAAGTCATACACCACGCAGCCCTGGGCTTTGGCCCAGCACATGGCCTCCCATTGCAGGAGATGGTTGGGCATCAGGTTGCGGTGCAGGTCCCGCGAAGCGCCGTACATGTACCACACCTTGTTTCCGAAGCGGAAGAGGATGAGTCCGGCCAAAGTTTGCCCCTCGTACTCGGCAATGAAGAGGTGGGCCAGGTTTGCTTCAATGAAAGCCTGCCAGGCATGGCGATAGTAGGCAAAGGGGCGGATGATGAACTCATCTCGACTGCTGGTCTCGACGTACATATAGTAAAAGAGGGCCAGATCGGTCAGATCCCCTAGGCGCACCTTGATCCCCCGTCGCCCGGCTAGACGAACGTTGTAGCGAGTCTTGGATTTCATGGCTTTCAGTAGCTCGTCCTCTTCCCTAGTCAGGTCAATGAGAATGGTGTTGCGAAACTGGATCTGCTCCGAGGAGAGTTGCCAGCCCTGGCTTTTCAGAGTGGTGATGACTTGAGCAGCAGGGTGGTTGAAGTCTTCCAGACGGACATCGGGATCAATCTTGATGAAGATGGCGCGATGACGCCTGGCCACGTCCTGCAAGGTGGACAAGACGCGCTTCAGCAACTTGTCATCACTGTAGTCAAGAGCTGGCCCTTTGGGTGCGTACATTATGCAGAGAGGAAGATAGGGAAGCCTACGTCGCAGGACGGAGGCGGCTGCTTGTACCACTCCATCCTCCTCGAAGAGGAGGCGCAGAGGCGTCCAGCCGTATTTGGCTTTGAACTGACCCCACTCGTAGGATTGCAGTACGTGATTGAAGGGCAGCTTGAGAAGGGCTTTGTTCCAAAGATCGCGCTCTGTTACTTCAGTTACTCGCACTTTGCCGTTATCCTGGTCTGGCTCTCCAAGTTGCTAGCTTGTTGTAAAGCCGGTATAGTAGGGGTGAATAAACATAGTCGTAGGCGCCCAGGTAGTGCACCACCTGGCCCCCGAAGCCTCGTTTGAAGCGATAGACCCCCCATAGGCCACCGCTTCGCTTCAGGAACTCACTTTCCAGTACGGCCTCTTCTTCATCGGGGATGCCCCACAAATCATAGGTCAGGCAGCCGTGCTCCTTGGCCCATTGGATGGCCTCCCATTGGAGCAGGTAGTTGGGCATGAGGTTGCGGTGTTCGTCGGACGAGGCTCCGTACATGTACCAGGCCCGCTGGCCGAAGGCGAAAGCCATGATCCCGGCCAGAACCTGGTCTTCAAAAGTGGCCAGGAAGAGCTTGGCCAGGCCCTGGGGTACGAAAAGCTGGTAGGCGCTCTCGTAGTATGAATCGCCATGGATTCCGAAGCCGTCGCGTTCGCCAGTAGTCCGCATCAGCCGATAGAAGCCGGGCAGATCCTCAGCCGTACCTTCGCGCACTGTCACCCCTTTGCGCGCTGCCAGCCGAATGTTGTAGCGGGTCTTGGACTTCATGCGGGCCAAAATCGTTTCGGGGTCCGGGGTCAGATCCAGCAGGATAGTGCATCGCGGCTGGATGGTTTGCGGGCTGGCGCGGAATCCCAGTCCCGTGAGTCGTTGGGCCAGGGTGGGGTTTTTGGCCACGTCAGGCTCGATCTTGAGGAGGATGGCGCGGCGCTGGCGGCAAAGGTGGTGCATGGCCTCCAGCAGAGCCTGGGTTGCCTCAGCATCGGCCCAGTCTGTGATAGGCCCTTTGGGCACATAGGCGATGGTCTTTGGCCCCAAGGGGCGGAATAGCACCTGGGCACCGGCCAGCCATTGGCCTTGATTCTCGACAGCCAGTCGCTCGACCTGCCAGCCGAACCGCTCCTTCAGTTGCCCCCACTGGCTCGATTGCAGGACGTGGCCCCAGGGGGATGCGGCCACGAAGGAGGTCCAGTCACTTTCGTTTATGTCGCTGGTTAGGTGAACGCGCAAAGCTGGATCATCCCTCCCTCGGTGATGATCCTATTATACCACATCTTTTACCAGGAGTCACTTTTGCCCTACGTGCAGTTTGCGCATTTGCAGGAATTATGCTATAATATCGCCCGTTTGGGCTTGAACCCCCCGTATGCCCAGAAGGTGTTTGCCCTTTTGCGGGAAGTATGTTATAATAGTCCGCGTTCATGACAGTATCAACGAAGGAGTTGGGGGCTTTGCTGACTCAGTATGTCTTCATCGGTATTTTTGCCATCATCGCTATTCTCTTCCCCATTGTTGCTTTAGCCTTAGCTTTTGTTATCCGCCCCAAAAAGCCAAACCCCATCAAATCTTCTACCTACGAATGCGGTCTCGAGACCATCGGTGAGACGTGGGTGCAATTCAGGGTGCAGTATTACATCTACGCCCTCGTATTTGTCGTCTTCGATGTCGAGACCGTTTTTCTTTACCCCTGGGCAGTTGCCTACAATAAACTGGGACTCTTCGCCCTGGTGGAGATGTTCATTTTCCTGGGCATCTTGGCGGGCGGCCTGATCTACGCCTGGCGCAAGGGTGCGCTAGAGTGGGTGTAGCAAGTTACATCATCCAGGATGTAGCGTGCTGCGATCTTGTATCCTGCATCCTGAGACGAGGAATACATGTCTGAAGAAGAACTGATTGAAGAGCAGATCAAACGTAACATCTTACTCACCACTGTGGATAAGATCTACAACTGGGGGCGCAAGTCGAGCATGTGGCCGGTGGCTTTTGGGTTGGCTTGCTGTGCTTTTGAGTTCATCGGGACAGGAATGGCTCGCTACGACATGTCGCGCTTTGGGATGGAGATCATGCGTGCCTCGCCCAGGCAAGCCGACTTGATGCTTGTGGCTGGCACCATCACCCACAAGATGGCCCCGCAGGTGCTGCGCATCTACAACCAGATGCCGGAGCCCAAATATGTGCTGGCGATGGGCAACTGTGCTATATCGGGCGGCCCTTTCCCCTCCTATGCCGTGCTGCAGGGAGCCGATGAGATCCTGCCGGTGGATGTCTACGTACCGGGCTGCCCCCCACGCCCCGAGGCCTTGCTCAATGGATTCATGAAACTTCATGACATGGTAATGAAGCAATCCATAAAAACAGTGTCGTGGTATCAGAAGTAGAGATGATGAGAGAACTTAGCATCCATGTGGTATTGTATCGAGAAGAGAGTCGGTGTGTGGCCCATTGCCTGGAATTCGATCTGGTAGCGCAAGGGGCTGACTCTCTGGAGGCTTTCAGGAATCTTCTGGATGCCATCGAACTGCAAGCCCAATACGCCGTTGAGATAGGAGATTGGGGGCTCTTGTTCAACCCAGCTCCAGCCGAATACTGGCGGATGCTGGTCGAAGCTGAGCGTTTCACACCTGACGCCAACGGTTGGAAGCTGCCGGCCTTTGTGTCCAGAGTGGACTGCAGCCTGCTGACGAAATAGATGCCGTGGACAGACCCACCCGATACCGCGATTTGCTCAAGATGGTCAACAAATACGGCGTGTATGAAGACCCCAGGCGAGGCAAGGGCAGCGAGCGGTTGTGGATCAGGGAGTTGCCAGACGACAGCAGAAGATCAATTCCGGTGACCTGTCATGGCCCTAGCTATGTCGTCGGTGTTGGGCTAGTCAAAGCGATCAGAAGAAGACTGCTGCTGACTCCAAAGGATGGTGTGTCGGACGAGGAATTCTATTCGAAGAAGTAGGTCGCGAGACTGAGGCGCGGGGGATGCTGAAGTGAGCGAGGAGAGTTAAAGGTGACGAACGAGGATATTCTGGGTAAGCTCAGAGAACATTTCCCTGAAGTTGTGGTTGATGTGCCGGAGTTGATTGATTTCACAGTGGCGATCCAACCGGTGGCGGTGGGCGAGGTGGCACGGTTTCTGCGCGACGAGTGCGGGCTGGACTACCTGGCTCTGCTGACTGCGGTGGACCAGCCGGATCGCTTCGAAGTGGTTTATCACCTGTGGTCCATCAAAGATCGGACGACCGAGCCTTTTGTGTTGAAAGCCTACATCGAGGACAAGGAGAACCC
>CAZGKH010000035.1:0-16871 GCA_964525665.1 uncultured Anaerolineae bacterium
ACTGGCGTGCGGCAAAACCTCGGAGGTCTTACCCCTCGAATCCATGTTGACCCGAGCGGACTTGAGTCCGCACTCCATGAATTCTACCATTTATTGGATATTGGAAGGAACAGGTGTTCGTTCAACGTCTTCTAAGTGCCATCGTCTTGATCCCCATCGTGGTGGGGGCCACCTACGCAGGCGGTCTCTGGTTTTTTGCTATTATAGTCTTCATCGCTAGCACGGCAGGCTACGAGTTCTTTCAACTGATGAAGCTGGGAGGTTACAAACCCTCCGCTCTTTGGGGCCTGGCCCTGATCTGGCTTCTACTGATGGATGCCCGTTACCCTGCCTGGCAACTGGCTAGGCCAGCCCTGACCGGAGTTATGGTTCTGTCCCTATCCTGGCAGCTATTCAAGAAGGACACCACCACCCCGACCATTGATTGGGCTATAACCATTGCCGGCGCGCTGTACCTCGGCTGGGTGGCCGGCCACTTCATCTCTTTGCGAGACGCCCCTCAGGGCTTAGAATGGATGGCTTTGATGCTGCTCGCCACCTGGACAACTGACACAGGTGCTTACATCATCGGGCGATCTATGGGGCGTCACAAGTTCTTCCCTAGGCTGAGTCCCAAGAAGACCTGGGAGGGAACCATAGGAGGCTGGGTTTGCGGAGTAGTAGTTACTCTCTTAGTCGGTCTGTACATAGGACTGGGCTTTATTCACAGCCTGGCTCTGGGCGCTCTCGTCTGTGCCTTCCTTCCTCTTGGCGATCTGGCCGTGTCCATGATGAAGCGCCAGGTGGGTGTTAAGGATACAAGCGGCCTCATCCCCGGACACGGTGGCATGCTGGACCGCGTTGACAGCCTGCTCTTCGCCGTGGTCGTGGTCTATTATTATGCCCGCTGGGTGGTGGGCTTCACGATTTGACTAGGTAAGCAAAAGATGCTATAATGACTTTCACGCTATAGCAATTGCGTATCTGTCAGGAGAGAGAAGCGGGGGATTAGTATTGATCCCCAAGGGGCTTCGTTACCCTAAGCTTTGCTTTTAACCTCACTTACATTCACCTGAGTCCCCGCAATTTCATCACCACCAAACACCACAGGCCATAACATCATGATTTCCCTAGTCTGAATGATTTCAAACGACATTGATTACAAGGTCAGTGCTCTTTGGCCGTTAAGTGGCATCGAAGCGAACCGTGCATTTCAGAAACCAGGCTTATTCCTCAGGCTCAACCCGAAGGGTCTTTGCTTGGTAAGGCGCCCTTCTGTGCCCCGGAGACCTCAGGACAATCTGCTTACTCAATGGCTAAAAACCTGGTTGCCCCCCAAGTTGCCGGCAGCAATTAAATATGGAGAGAGCTATGGAAATGAATATCGTCGAACTAGAGACCCGAAACGTGGATGAGTTGCGGGAGATGGCCCGGGAGATGGACATCTCTGGCCACACCCGCCTCAAGAAACACGATTTGATCATACGCCTCCTTAAGGCCAAGGCCGAGCAACAGGGCTATATCTTCGGTGGAGGTGTGCTAGACATCGTGCAAGAAGGCATCGGGTTCCTCCGTTCAGACCATTTGCTTCCCGGTCCTGACGATGTCTATGTCTCCCAATCCCAGATCCGTCGTTTTGGTCTGCGTACTGGTGATATGGTCATTGGTCAGGTCCGCCCCCCTAAGGAGACGGAGAGATACTTTGGCTTACTGCGAGTGGAAGCAGTTAACGGTTTAGATCCTGAGGCGGCCAAGCTGCGTCCCCATTTTGGCAAACTGACTCCCATCTTCCCCAATCAGATGCTCACTCTGGAGACCAAGCCCAGCATACTGGCCCCTCGGCTGCTCGATCTAATCGCTCCTATCGGCAGGGGACAGCGAGGTTTGATTGTCTCACCCCCCAAGGCAGGCAAAACCACCGTTATGAAGCAACTAGCCAATGGCATAGCCGCTAACCATAACGACGTTCATCTCATGGTCGTTCTCATCGGCGAGCGACCCGAAGAGGTGACCGACATGGACCGCTCGGTGGAGGCCGAGGTAATGGCTGCCACTTTTGATGAACACGTCCAAAGCCAGGTGCGCGTCGCCGAGATGGCCCTGGAGCGGGCCAAGCGATTGGTCGAAGGCAACAAAGACGTGGTTATTCTCTTGGATGGCATCACCCGTCTGACCAGAGCCTATAATCTCACCGTCCCGCCCAGTGGCCGCACCCTTTCTGGAGGCGTAGACCCGGCGGCCCTCTATCCACCCAAGCGTTTCTTCGGCGCAGCTCGCAACATAGAGGACGGGGGCAGCCTGACCATTATCGCTACCTGCCTGGTAGAAACAGGCAGTCGTATGGACGATGTCATCTACGAAGAGTTCAAAGGTACGGGCAACATGGAGCTGCATCTTAACCGCAAGCTGGCGGAACGGTATGTCTTTCCAGCCTTTGATATCGGACGATCCAGCACGCGTCGGGAGGAGCTTCTGCTGGATAAGGAGACCCTGGAAAGAGTCTGGATCATGCGCAAGATGACGTCCTACATGATGACTCCACCCCCATCAGGCGCAGGGATGGACATCGCTGGCACTCTTGAGGCCCTGCTGGAACGGCTGGCTAAGACAAAGAACAACAAGGAGTTTCTGGCGACGTTGAGCAGGGAAGTCCTATAAATCGCCTGAATCAACTAGAAAGAGCGTGAACCTTTCTAGTTGAAACTTGACAATTTGTGGCCTTGTGTTATAATCCTGCACGAAAATGCAACTCATTCGACGGTTTATCTGAGGAATTGTGTATAGAACGTTGGTTCTATACCATATATTGTGGTTCATAGCATACTTGCATACTAGGTACGACTTTCTTTGCTCGAATGTTCTAACAGCGTGTCATAGTCGGTCAGGTTATGAACCACAACACATAGTTATATCGAATTCCTAATCTGTCGGAGAAGAGGGGAGCGAATGGAGATCCCAGCTGACTTCCCCCCTGCAGGGGAGATAGAGGGCGGGGCATTGATAGGGCGTTTGTCCTCCCTCTGGTCAAGGGCAAAAGACTGGGTTTCTAAAACAAGAATACAGACCTCGATAGCCAAGACGCGAGACGGCCCCTTCTTGTCCCGTTTCGCTTCTCACTTCATCGTCATCCTGTTGGCTGCCTCGGCTACCATTCTAAGCCAAGTGAATGTCCCAAGGACCATCCTGTTAGGCTCCCGGTCCACCCCAACACCAGCCTCTGGCTTGGGGTTTCGCTTATATGCTGGTCTCTCAGCCCGGGGAGGAGTCCGTTTCCAGGACGAAAATACCATCCTCCCAGCCCCTGTACCCCTCACGATTTTTGCTGCATCCCCTACTCCCACCCCTACTTCTACACCTATTCCCACTTCTACCTCTACTTCTACTCCTACTCCTACTCCTACTCCTACTTTTACTCCTACTTCTACACCTACTTCTACTCCCACTCCCACTCCTACTTCTATTCCTACGTTTACCCCTACTGCTGTACTCACCGAAGAGCCTGATAATCTGCCGCGACAAGAGATCATCACCTATGTCGTGCAGACTGGGGACACTCTCTATGGCATCGCTGAGAAGTTTGGCATCACTGCCGATACTATCATGTGGGCTAGTAGCGGGCTAGAGTTTCACCCCGACCTCCTGAAGATAGGCCAGGAGCTAACTATCTTGCCTGTGGATGGAGTATACCACACGGTGGTCCAGGGCGACACGTTGGATAGCATAGCTCAGCAATACAAGGCCGAAGTATCAGCCATCATAGAATATGAATACAATAACCTGGAGAGTCCTTACAATCTGAGCTTGGGGCAGCAGCTCATCGTCCCCGGTGGCAAGAAGCCATACCAGGCTCATGTTGTCCATGTCTATTCCGGTCCAATACCTCAGGGGGCCACTAAAGGTACGGGCAGCTTCGGCTGGCCAACCAGTGGGACTGTTACCCAAGGATTCAAGCCCAGGCATAAGGCTATTGACATCGGCGCCCCCATGGGCACTCCCATTATCGCTGCGGACTCCGGCTACGTGGTGAAGGTCGGTTGGAGTGAGTACGGCTATGGAAGATACGTGGTTGTTGACCACGGCAATGGCTTCCAGACGCTTTACGCCCACCTCAACACTATCCTGGTTGAAAGCGGCCAGTCCGTGGCCAAAGGTGGGAGGATCGGATCCATGGGCAGCACTGGCAGATCAACTGGACCTCATCTCCACTTCGAAATCCGATACGGCGGTGTCCAGCGCAACCCCTTCGGGTATCTGCCATAGAGAACTTCGACGCCAAATTGATAAAGCCAAAGGGGCAGAGGCCTTCCAACCTCTGCCTTTGTCTTTGGCTGCTTTCTTCAAGGTTTGATTTAGATTGTAATCTGTTGTATAATGAGGTCGCTCGAATCAACTGGGAGGTGGTACATGAGATGTCCTTGAACTGGATGTCCATTGATGCCAGCTTCACCTCCCGCTCGGTGCGCTACATAAAAATCGAACAGACGGGGACTCCCAGTTGGGGCGCTCATTGGCTCATCAGCGAGATCACCGTTGGCTTGGCACATCCCTAATCCGTGAATTTTAGATCCGTCGATTCGAAATTCGTGACCTCGAATCTACAACCTGCGAATTTACGAGTTCACGAATGTACGAACTTACGAGTTCACGATTATTACAGGAGGTGACTTAATGACACAAACGAGGCGAATCTCATTCAGCATACCGACGGCGCGTGAGAGGTTGGCCGCTCTGGGGCTCACAGAAGAGGAAATCGAGCTCGGCCTGGAGTTGGTGGGCCAGAGATACGGTCCTGTGTATCTCCTGATTCCCGGAGAGTACACCATCGAGCTGCCCATCGAAGAGACAGGGATCCCAGACTGCACCAATCAAGACGTGATCAGCGCCTTTTACGCAGCCGCTAGAGAGGTCGAGGAGAACGGCTGGGGTTGGCTAAGTCGGGCCGGGCTAACCGGCCTGGTAAACGACCGCCAGGGCAAGTATCAGGGGCCGGCTATTGACGACCTGCCCGGCCTGACAACGGCGGAGAAGGCCAGCGTCAAAGCCATTCTGGGCCTCACCGAGGCGCTGCCCGCTGAAGCCATGCCCAGTTTCACCTGGGTCGGCCCCACCGAGAATCGCGACAAGGGGCGCTTTGGCCATCGGGTCGAGATGATCGTTATCCATTTCACCGCCAGCGGCAGCGGCGCGGGCACGGTATCCTGGTTCAAGAACCCTCAAAGCGGCGTCAGTGCCCACTATGTCCTTGACCGGGACGGCAAAGTATTCCAATTGGTCAAAGACGGAGACAATGCCTGGCATGCCGGCCTACCTGGCGACCTGGAAAGGAACGACGCGATCCGACCCAATCCCCGCTCCATCGGCATTGAGATCGTGAACTGGGGGGCTCTGGAAAAGAGAGATGGCAAGTATTACAACTGGCTGCACAAGGAGCATCTGGGGCAAGTGGTCGAGGCAGGCGGTGAATACTGGGAGCCGTACACCGAGGCCCAGTACGAGAGCCTGATCGAGTTTGTCTCCTACCTCTGCAAACGGTACAGCGTGCCAACCCGGTACCCACCCCTGGGGCCCGGCGCCTACCATGAGAGGGCCCAGGACCTGGCCAGTTTCAAAGGCATCCTGGGACACAGCGCCATCAACAGGTACAAGCCCGACCCCGGCCCCCTTTTCGACTGGAATCATCTGCTGGACGGCTTGCGGTCATAGGGCCAAGTATCAGCCAGCCGACGGTGCTTCTTTCCGAGTAAACTGCTTTCCACCAGCAGAGCTTTACCGGAAAGTGCTCGGAGCCCCGTCCCCGGGGCGACTGTCGCAGGGTGACTGCGCTGGCGACGTCCCCGAGGACGGGGGCTGAGAGCGTTTTCAAAGGCTTTCCGGGAGATCTCCAGTACAGAGGGGAGGTGAAGCCTATCGAGCCAACTTGATTCAGTGAGTAGACTTGCAGGTAACCATTCTCAAATCCATAAGACAAAGGAGGAGTGATGAAGAAAGGACAATATTGGATCTACTTAGTTCTCGGCTTGCTCCTGGTGTTGACCGCCACGCAATGTGGTGGCCCCGCCCAGCCGACAGCTACTAAACCCCCGACAGTCAAGAAGGAGGAAGCCACCACTGCCTCAGAACCCACAGAGCCGGCCAAAGAAGCGGCCCCCAATATCTTTATCTACGGCCACGGCACGACCTTCCCCGACATAGACCCAGCCATAAGCTTTTCCAACGATTCGGCGGTCGTGTCCAACTGCTATGAGACCCTTACCTTCTACAATGCACCCGGCAGTGATGAGATTCTCAGCCCTGTACTGGCCACTAGTTGGGAGACCAACGACGACGCCACCGAATGGACATTTCATCTGCGCCAGGGAGTCACCTTTCACAACGGCGATCCCTTCAACGCCGAAGCGGTGAAAGGTGCGCTTGATAACACCATGGAGATAGCTGCAGGCGCAGCCTATATCTGGGATCCTGTGGAGGAGATCGAGGCCGTTGACGACTATACGGTCAAGTTCAAGTTGAGCTACGCAGCTCCCTTGGACCTGATTGCTTCCTCCGGCTATGGCGCCTGGATCTACAACCCCAGGGTTTACAAAGAGAAAGGCACCGAGTGGTTCAATGAAGGGAACTGTGCAGGCACAGGGCCTTACATGATCGAAAGCCGCGAGCGGGGCTCACGACTAATCATGACCCGCAACGAGGACTACTGGGGCGGATGGCGGGAAGGTCAGTTCGACAAGGTCGTTTTCGAGATCCGAGAGGACAACGTGGTGTTGCAGCAGATGATCGAGGCAGGTGAGGCCGACTTCACCTATGGCGTCCCTCCCGACAACCTGGCCGCCCTGGATGCTCGCGATGACATCGTGGTCTACACCAATCCCAGCTACCAGAACCTGGTCGGTCTGCTGAACACGCAGAAGCCCCCGCTGGACAACAAGCTGGTCCGCAAGGCGTTGGCCTACAGCGTCCCCTACGCCCAGTTCATTGAGGGCGTGATGGGAACGCGAGCCACCCAGGCCTACGGGCCCGTGCCTGCCGGTATGTGGGGGTATAGCAAGGACCTCTTCCAGTACAGCTACGACCTCGACAAAGCCAAAGAGCTGCTGGCCGAGGCCGGCTATCCCGACGGCGGATTTGACCTGCTCTATACCTTTGCCACTGGTGACCTGGACGAGCAGCAGTTGGGCGAGCTCTGGAAGGCGGAATTGGCCAAGCTGGGCATCAACCTGGAAGTCCAAGCCCTGAACTGGGAAGCCCAGTGGGACCTGGCCATGTCGGGTCCTGAGAACGCCCAAGACGTCTTCGTGATGTACTGGTGGCCCGACTACGTATCACCGTACAGCTTTCTCTTCAGCATGTTCCACTCCGAGGAAGAGATTCTCTTCAACCTGGGTTACTACCGCAACCCAGAATTCGACGACATGATTGACACCGCTAATGCGCTTTCGGGCAGCGACCGGAAGAAAGCCGAAGAGTTGTTCATCCAGTCCCAGGAGATTCTGATCGAAGATGTGGCCTCCCTCTTCTTCTACGACGTGGCCAACACCCATCTGGCCCGCTCTGACATCAAGGGGTATGTAGACAACCCAGCTTATCCTCACGTTGTGTTTGCCTACCAACTGACACGTTGAGCAAAAAGCATCAAAACGATGCAGGGGTGTAGCAGGGCCACGCCCCTGCATCTTCGTTAAATCGTATCTTCTCAAAAAGCCGGGGGAGGACAAATCTAGCGCCGGCCGAGTAGGAGCGTAGCGACGTATCGAGGCCAAGCGGGTTGTCGGTAGACCCGCTCGCATCCTGGGTTTCGATACGACCTGAAGGTCTACTCAACCGGCGGATGCTCGCTACGCCCCCTTTCCCGCCACAATATTGAGAAGATACGTTAAATCGGCGACCAAACTAAGGGGATGAGCCTGTGCATAGGCTAGAATACGTCATTCGGCGGCTGGCGATGGCGGTGCTCGTACTCGTCAGCGTCTCCATCATTACCTTTTTCATCGCCCGCGTTGTCCCCTCCAACCCGGCCGCGGCCTGGGTTGGACCACACCCCACGCAGGAGCAGATCGCCCTGGCCACCGAGCGACTGGGGCTGGATCGCCCGCTCCACGAGCAGTACCTGCGCTACGTGCGCGGCCTCCTCCGTGGCGACCTGGGAAACTCCATCAAGACTCACCAGCCCATAACCACTGATCTCAAGACCTTCCTGCCCGCCACCCTGGAGTTGGTTCTGGCCGGCATGGTGATGGCAGTCACCATTGGCATTCCCCTCGGCGTTCTCTCAGGAGCCTACAAAGGCAGCCTGCTGGACCACCTCACGCGCCTTTTCTCCATTGCTGGCGTCTCCATGCCTACCTTCTGGCTGGGGCTGCTGCTGCAACTGCTCTTCTTCAGCCAGTTGGGCATCTTGCCTCTGGCGGGGCGAACTTCCACTCAAGTGGCCCTCTACAATCCAGTGGAACAGATTACCGGCTTCTATCTGATTGATACGGTGATTACGGGCAACTGGGTGGCTTTCAAAGATGCCCTGACCCACATCATTCTGCCGGCTTTCACCCTGGCGACCTATGCCATCGGCCTGACCATCCGCATGACCCGCTCGAAGATGATCGAGGTGCTGAGCGAGAAATACATTCTGGCAGCTCGGGTCGCCGGCATCTCGGAACGGATCGTCCTGTTCGTCCTGGCGCTGAAAAACGCTATCATTCCCACCATCACCGTACTGGGTCTCTCATTCGTCTATTCGCTGACCGGCGCCATCCTGGTTGAGGTGATCTTCTCCTGGCCTGGGTTGGGCTCCTATGTCACCAACGCCGTGCTCAGCATTGACTTTCCGGTCATCGTTTCGGTGACGTTAGTGGTCACTGTCTTTTACGTCTTTATCAACCTGCTCCTGGACCTGGGGCAGGCCATGCTTGACCCCAGGGTCACGCTGCAATAGTGAGGAGACGACCATGCACATTCGCATCATCAATCCAACCATCACCACGCGCTGGGCAGAAGACACGCGGCGCACCTACGCTGATGCCGCTCGCCCTGGCACCCAGGTCAGCGTCGTCTCGCTGGAGTGGGGTACGGCCTCCATCGAAAGCCAGCGCGACGAGGCGCTGGTGGTGCCCGATATCCTGACCAAAGTGGTCGAGGCCGAACAAGCAGGCGCCGACGCGGTCATCATTGATTGCATGGCCGACCCCGGCTTGTACGCCGCCCGCGAGCTGGTGAGCGTTCCCGTCGTCGGGCCAGCCCAGGCCAGCATGCACCTGGCCGCCATGCTGGGCCACCGCTTCTCCGTCCTCACTGTGTTCGATCACGACATCCCGGCGGTGGAGGATCAGGTGGCCCGCTATGGCCTGTCCACCAGACTGGCCTCAGTGAGGGGATTCAACATCCCTGTGCTGGCCCTGGACGAAGATATCGAGGCAACCACACAGGTGCTCGTCAACCTCAGCGAGCAAGCAGTGCGGGAAGACGGCGCCCACGTCATCATCCCCGGCTGCACCGGCCTGGCAGGGCTCGCGCCGCGGATCCAGGCTGGCCTGGCCGAACGGGGCTGCGAGGTGCCAGTGCTGGATCCCCCCTCGGTGGCCATGAAGCTGGCCGAATCGCTGGTGGACCTGGGCCAAGCCCACAGCAAACAAACTTACTCGTACCCGCCAAGCAAAGAGACACGCTGGCCCTCAAACGCCCCATTTGGCGCATAGATGGAGAAGACCGTGGACTCAGCCATCGAATGGCCAGATTCACAAACCGCACAACGCACGGCGCGCTTCCAGGAACTCAATCTGATGTTGCAGGCCTTTCGGCGGGATCCTCTGGCGGTGATCAGTCTGGTGGTGATTGTCCTCTTCATCCTGGCAGCGACCTTTGCTCCATCGCTTACCCCCTATCCGGAGCAGGGACGGGGCGTCCCTAACATCCTGGAGAAGTTCCGCCCCCCCAGCCGGACTCACCCCTTGGGCACTGACTACCTGGGACGCGACGTGTGGGCTCGCCTGCTGTTCGGCGGGCGCAGTTCCCTCAGCATTGGGTTTTTGGTGGTTCTCGTGGCCAGCGCCATCGGCATTCCGCTGGGCGCCATCGCCGGGTATTACGGCGGCAGGATAGACAACGTCCTTATGCGCATCACGGATATCTTCCTGGCTTTCCCTCCCCTGCTGCTGGCCATTGCCATTGCTGCCGCGCTGGGAGCCAGCTTCGTAAACTCTATGATCGCCATCGCCTTCACTTGGTGGCCCTGGTATGCCCGCTTGGTGCGAGCGCAAACTCTGTCACTGCGCGAGGAGTACTTCATCGAGGCCGCGCGCAGCATCGGCGTGAGTGATGCGAATATCATCGCTCGCCACATACTGCCCAACGTATTGACCCCCGTGCTGGTGCAGGCCACCATGGACATCGGTTCGGCGATTCTCACTGGCGCAGCCATCAGCTTCATCGGCCTGGGCGTCCAGCCACCCTCTCCCGACTGGGGCAAGATGATCAGCACCGGACGCATCTACTTCATCGAGAGGCCCTGGTTCGCCGGGTCCGCAGGGGCGGCGATCTTCCTGGTCACGCTGGCCTTCAACCTGCTGGGCGACGCGGTGCGTGACGCGGTTGATCCGCGCACCAGGAGGGCCGTAGCTTGAACGAGATCCTGCTATCGGTTGAAGACCTACACGTTCGCTTCAGAACCTACGCTGGAGTGGTTCACGCTGTCAACGGGATGACCTTCGACGTTCGCCAGGGCGAGATCTTCGGCCTGGTGGGAGAAACGGGCTGCGGCAAGACGGTGACGGGGTTCGCGGTACTGCGCATGGTTCCATCCCCCGGCGAGATTGTGCGGGGGCGCATCAGCTTCCGGGGTGAAGACCTGCTGCAAAAGAGCGAGAGCGAGATGCCGGAGGTGCGGGGAGGGCACATCGCCATGATCTTCCAGGACCCTTCGGCCTCGCTGAACCCTGTCTTCAGCATCGGCAGTCAGGTGACGCGCGTCATTCGGCAGCACGTATCGGTCAGCCAGGATGAAGCTCGCCAGCGCGCCCTGGAGATGTTCGAGGCCGTGGGCCTGCCTGATCCCTCCGGCGTTCTCCGTGCCTACCCCCACGAGTTGAGCGGTGGCATGCAGCAAAGGGCGATGATCGCCATGGCCCTCTCCTCCGGCGCTGAGCTCCTCATCGCCGACGAGCCGACCACCGCCCTGGACGTGACCATCCAGGCCCAGATCCTGGCCCTGCTGGCCGAGTTGCGAGAGAAGCAGGGCGTGTCCATTCTCCTCATCACCCACGATCTGGCGGTAGTGGCCGAGACCTGCGACCGGGTCGGAGTGGCCTACGCAGGGGACATCGTCGAGATGGGCCAGGCTGACGACGTTTTGCGCCGCATGAAGCATCCCTATACCCAGGGGTTGCTGACGGCTCTGCCCCGCCCCACCCAGCGGGGACGCTCACTGCAATCCATCGAAGGGAGCGTGCCCGATGGCCTCCACTTGCCGGCGGGATGCCCTTTCCGTCCCCGTTGCCCTCAAGCCATGGAGATCTGCCAGGTAGGGAAGCCGCCCCTCTTCCCCGTCGGTGCGGAGGGGCACGTGGCGGCCTGTTATCTCTACGGACAGGAGAACGAGGCATGAGCGCAGCCCCACTGCTAGAAACCCGTGGACTAACCAAGCACTTTGCCTCGCGACGGGGTCTTCTGAGCCGCCGTCGGAAGTGGGTGCGGGCCCTCGACCGCGCGGACCTAGTTGTCAACCGGCAGGAGACCCTCGGGGTGGTGGGGGAATCGGGCTGCGGCAAGACCACGCTGGGACGGACCATCATGCGCCTCATCCGACCCACGTCGGGACAGGTGTTGTTTGAAGGGCAGGACATCGTTCCCCTCAGCAACCGCGAGATGCGCCGCTATCGCCGCGACATGCAAATGGTGTTCCAAAGCCCCTATTCTTCTTTCGATCCGCGGTTCAGCGTGATGAACTCCATCACCGAACCTTTGCGGACGCACACCAAGTTGCGCGGCGAGGCCCTGGTTGTTCGGGCGCGTGAGCTTCTGGAACAGGCGGGCATGCCCGGCGAGATTCTGTACCGTTACCCTCACGAGTTCAGTGGCGGACAGTTGCAGCGCATCGCCATAGCCCGAGCTCTGGCCCTGAATCCCAAATTCATCGTGCTGGATGAGCCCACCTCGGCGCTGGACGTGTCAGTCCAGGCCCAGATCATCAACTTGCTGCAGAAGCTCCAGCGAGAGTTCGAGTTGACCTACCTATTTATCACCCACGACTTGAGTGTGGTGCAGCACATCAGCGATCGCATTGCGGTGATGTACCTGGGGAAAGTGGTGGAATTCAGTAAGACCGAGGTCATCTTCTCCGAACCGCAGCATCCGTACACGCAGGCGCTTCTGGCCTCGGCCCCCAGCCTGGATCCTGAACTGCGGCGAGAGCGCATCATTTTGCCAGGGGGTGTGCCCGATCCGGCGAACCCACCGCCAGGTTGCAGCTTCCACCCCCGCTGTCCGATGGCCATGCCCGTGTGTTCGCAAGTCGAGCCCGCTTTCATAGACATCGGCCACGGGCATAAGGTGGCCTGTCATCTGGTTGGTGGAGAGAGGGAAGAGAGACCCTAAGGGTTTCCGAAACCCTTAGGGTCTGCATTAATAAAGCGAGGAGGAAAAACAAAATGCCACACGGAAAACTAGAAACACTACAAGACTGCGAGGACTTCGTTCGAGGCTGCCTGTTCATGGGAACTGGTGGCGGGGGAAGCGTTGCCTGGGGATTGGGCATGCTCAAAGATGCCCTGAAAGACGGCCTGGCCCTGGAATGGGTGGACGTGAACGACATCCCCGACGATGTGTGGACGGTCACCCCCTACGGGATGGGCTCCATCGCACCCACCACCCAGGAGACGCTGGACGAAATCGAGCGGATTGGGCTAGTGAGCAAGCTCGGCGACCGCTCGATGGAGGAAGCGGTCAAGGAGCTGGGGAACTACCTGGGCCAACCCATCGGCTGCCTGGTAGCGGCCGAGTTGGGCGCGGGCAACACGCCCGCCCCGCTGGTCACCGGGGCGCGGCTGGGCATCCCCATCGTGGATGGGGATTACGCAGGTCGGGCCATCCCCGACGAGATGCAGGGCACGCCCTATCTGTATGGCAAGCACAGTTGGCCCTTCGCCAGCGTGGACAAATGGGGAAACGTCGCCATCGTCAAGTATACCGTCAACCCCCACATGCTGGAACGGATCGGCAAACTACTGGCCGTCGCGGCCTTTGGCGGCACGACCATGGCTGCTACTCCTTTGCCTGCCACCGAGATGAAAGAGATCCTGGTCCGCGATACCCTCACCAGGTCCTTTGCTCTGGGGAAGGCCATGCGCCAGGCCCGAGAGAAGGGCGGAGACCCCATTGATGCGGCCCTGAAGGTCACCGGCGGCTGGCGTCTCTTTGAGGGCGTCGTCACCGGCAAGGACTGGGAGGACCGGGGTGGCTACATGTTCGGCACCACCCACATCCAGGGCAGCGGCGACTACCAGGGACAGACATTGGACGTGTGGTTCAAAAACGAAAACCACGTCTCGTGGCTGAACGGCCAACCGTGGGTTTGCAGCCCCGACCTGGTCACCCTGGCCTACAAGGAGAGCGGTGAGGGCACGACCAACACACTCATCAAGAAAGGCGATCACGTGGTGGCCGTAGGCATCAAGGGGCTAGAGGCCTTCCGCACCGAGTTCGGCCTGAACAAAGCGGCCGGTCCCCGCTACTTTGGCTTCGACATTGACTACGTACCCATCGAGGAACTCATGGAAGGGAGGGCATAGCGTGTTCACTCTAGGCACAGAGCCCCGTGACGAATACTATGCCTTCGAGTTGGCCCTGGCTGCGCACAAGTTGGTCACAGAGGTTCGTCCGGTGGAACCCGGGCATCAAGTGCTCATCACCGCCGACACCGCATCGGACGCGCGGGTGGTGCAGGCCACAGCCGGGGCGGTCTACGCGGCGGGAGGGATGCCCACGGTCATCTGGTATCCAACGCTGCCGGCCCCAATGCAGAAACCGCCCACGCCGGTGTTCAAAGCCGTCACGGGCGCCGACGTGTGGATTGATTTCTCGGTGGCCTACCAGCTCTACAGCCCGGCCTACCACGCCGCCATCCAGAATGGCTGCATCTACGTCTGTCTGACCGGTATGGACGTGGACATGATGGTCCGCACCATCGGACGCACTTCCTACGCGCCCCTGCAAGAGATGGCCACCCGCCTATACCAACTTTCGCAGGCCGCCGAAACCATCCGCGTCACCAGCCCGGCTGGCAGCGATGTAACCATGAAAGTGGACAAAGCGGGCGACCGCTTCTGGGAGCCGCCGCCCGCCGAGGGCGGTTTCCCCCAAATGCTGGGCGGGCAATCGGGCTTCATGATCCATCGCCAGAGCTTTGAGGGGGTGCTGGTCTTCGATGGAACGCTGTGGCCTCCGGTCGACCTGGGGGTGCTGCACACGCCGGTCCGGCTGACCATCGAGGGAGGATACGTCCAGCAGATCGAAGGCGGCGCAGAGGCCACGCTCTTTGCCCGCTGGCTGACCAGCTTCGGGCATCCCGCAGTTTACCTGGTGGACCACGCTTGCTACGGGTTCAACCCTGGCGTGGCGCGGCCCAGCGGGCGCATCCTGGAAGATGAACGGGTCTTCGGCTGCATGCAGTTTGGCATCGGCGCCCCAGATCATGGATCGCCGGCCCATACCGACGGCGTGGTGCTCAACCCGTCGGTATGGCTGGACGAAGTACAGATAGAGGAAGATGGGCGCTACGTGCATCCTGAACTGGTGACGTTGTGTCGCGCTCTGGGCGCAGCGGGATATTGACGATGGAAACCTTAGACGCGATTCTCACCCGACGCAGTGTCCGCGCCTTCACCACCAAGCCAGTGCCGGACGAATTGCTGCATCAGGTGTTGCAGGCCGGCGCGGCCTCGGCCAGCGGAGGCAATGTGCAGCCCTGGGGGTTCGTGCTGGTGCGGTCTGCAGAGCGATTGGCCGGCTTGCGGTCGCTGGCGCCGGGGATCATCGGTCAGCCAACGGCAGTCGTGGCCATCTGCCTGGATGTCGAGCGGGCCACTCGCGTGGGGGGTGCGGGCGGCGAGCGGATGGCCTGGCTCGACATCGGCCTGGCCACCCAGAATCTCCTGCTGGCCGCCCACAGCCTGGGGTTGGGAGCCTGTCCCATCGGTTCGTTCCACCGGGAGGGCGTGGCTACTTTTCTCGATCTGCCCGCTGGGGTTCAGCCGGTCCTGCTGATGGCACTGGGGTATCCCGAAATCAAGCCCACCCCATCCGGCCGGCGTCCGCTATCCGAGGTCTGCTTTCTCGAGGAATGGGGTAGGCCCTATGAATGATGACGCATTGCGTCAGGATCTCTTTCTGCTGACCGGCTATTTGCTGACCAGCGCCCACGGCCTTTACGAAGAGCCGGCGGGATACGGCCCCTTTCGCCTGATGGACGCCGCCGGGCGACTTCTGGCCATCATGGAAGCCCACGGATTGGCCAACCCGTTTCTCCAGCAACTGGAAGATGTCATTCAGGCCGAGCGTTTCGGCCATAGCGACGACCAGGAGTTGCATGCTATCCTGAACGAACTCTGCCTGCAATACGCCGCCGAACTCAAAGAACGATACTCAACCAAGGAGGACGAGGTATGAGCTGGCCTCAAAAAGAAGCCATCACCCAAGGGGTGCTGGACATGCTGCGCGTGAATATGGGACTCAAAGCCGGTGAAAGGCTGCTGGTGGTGACCGACGTGCCCCGCATCCACGACTGGCAGACCAAAAGCCAGGCCAAACTGGAGGACATGCTGGAACGAGCTGTTCTGGCCCGACTGGTCGCCGACATCGCGGCCCATCATTTCCCCGCCTGTTCTACCAAGTTTCTGCCCTTTCCCGCCACAGGGATGCATGGCGCCGAGCCAGACGAAGCGACCGCTGCTGGCATGCAAGACACAGACGTCGTCATCGCTCTGACCACCTATTCCCTCTCGCACACCAACGCCCGCCAGGGGGCGACCCAGGCCGGGGTGCGCCTGGCCAGCATGCCCAGCTTCGAAGCCCAGATGCTCGAAGCCGATGGCCCTATGGCCGCCGATTACGGGCAAATCGCGGCCGATTGCCGAGCCTTTGCCGACCTATTGACCTCGGCCAGCGAAGTCGCGGTCCGCACCCCCAGCGGCACCGATTTGCGCTTCAGCCTGGAAGGGCGACAGGGGCACATGGATGATGGGCTTTATGGAACCGCGCCGGGGTTGTGGGGCAATCTGCCCGCCGGCGAATCCTACACCACCCCACTGGAAGGAACCGGCGAGGGCCAACTGGTCGCTTCGGCCGGCTGGCATCCCAACCTCACCGAAGACCTGGTTTTCCGCATCGAAAAGGGGGAAGTCGTTGAACTGCTGGGTGGAGGAGCGGTGGGGGACGAATTTCACGAGTTGCTCCAGCTCGGCAGCGACGACCCTGTCTACCAGGCGCGGCGCAACCTGGCCGAATTGGGGATCGGCACCAATCCCAACGCCCGCCGACCGGACAACGTCCTCGAGGCCGAGAAGATCAAGGGGACTGTTCACATCGCCATCGGTGACAACATCCACATGGGGGGGCAGGTCGAAGCGGACTTGCACGAAGACTTTGTCCAGCCCCAGCCCGATCTGTTCTTGGATGGGAGGCCGGTGATCGTCGGCGGCCAGTGGAGAATCCGCGGCACCTAGCGCGGCCGCAAATTAGAACACGGATTCGCAGGATTTGCGGATTTCTGCTCAGCGGGATGATCCGTTAATCCTGCCGATCCGCTGTTCTAACCCTCGAACAGCGGCACACACCCAAACCGGTTCACATCCACCAATCCCCTGTCCGTGAGTTTCAGGGCGCGGATGACGGGCAGTGACATGAAGCCCGAC
>CAZGKH010000036.1:0-2273 GCA_964525665.1 uncultured Anaerolineae bacterium
GTGGAAAAGCCAATCGGGGGATTGGAAACGGCTTTCAGAGCGTCCTATTCTGGAGCAGGGAAGGGACCGACGACCGCCTTTCTGGCTGAATACGATGCCCTCCCCAAGTTGGGGCACGCTTGCGGGCATAACCTGATCGCCACTGCCAGTCTAGGCGCTGCGTTGGGCCTGCAGGCGGTGATGAACAAACTGCCCGGTTCTGTGCAACTCATCGGCACGCCCGGCGAAGAGGGAGGCGGCGGGAAGGTCATCATGACGGAAGCTGGTGTCTTTGATGATGTAGACGTGGCCATGATGTTCCATCCCAGCAGGCAGACCGTGCTGTGGAAGCACGCTCTGGCGCGTCGGAAACTGTTCATCGAGTTCTTCGGTAAATCCACCCACGCCGCGGCCTCTCCAGAGAAAGGCATCAACGCCCTGGATGCGACCATCCTAACATTTCAGAACATAAACGCCCTGCGCGAACACGTAGAGGAAAGCTCCCGCATCCACGGGATTATCACCCATGGGGGTGACGCCCCGAACATCGTGCCCGATTATTCAGCCTCCCTGTTCTACGTGCGGGCCCTGGACGATGACTACTGCGATGAACTGCTGGAAAAGGTCAAGAACTGCGCCCGCGGTGCTGCCATAGCAACTGGGGCCAGAGTCGAAATGGAAATGCAGGGCGCCTACAAGTCAGTTCGAACGAATATGGCCCTGGCTCAAGCGTTCAGGGCCAATCTGGAGGGCCTGGGGTGGGAGTTCGACGACGTTGATCCCGCCAAAGGAATTGGCTCAACAGACCTGGGAGACGTTAGCCACGTGACCGCTGCCATCCACCCATCCTTAAGCATCGGCCCAGAGGATATGGCGGGCCATTCCACCGAGTTCGCCGAGGCCGCTGCCTCCGAGAAGGGACAGCAGGCCATGATCGCCGCTGCCAAGGCCCTGGCCGCAACCGCGGTGGATGTCCTGCTTCGCCCGTCTCTTTTCGCCGCGATTAGAACAGAGTTTGAGGCAGGATAGCCCTTGGAGTACTACGATGAGTTAGAAAGAGGGGCTGGTCAACACCTGACCAGCCCCTCTTGATTTCTCAGGAAATTATGGAAGACGCAACTAATCTGCTTATCCCAACAGCCCCTCCTCTACCTCTTGACCCGACAAACCGATAATGCGAATCATCTTCCGACGAGAGGTAGCCCCTACCACGATCTCCACCTGGCTCTTACGCACGCCCAGTCGTTTGGCCAGGAAAGCGATGAGGGCTTCGTTGGCTCTCCCCTCAACGGGCGGAGCGGTGAGTCGAATCCTGAGGGCATCTCCGTGAATCCCCACGATTTCGTTTCTCCTGGCCCGGGGGACAACCCGCACGGTGAAGGTCACGCCGCCCGCGGCTTCGGTTATCTTGAGCTGGCTCATCTTCCCCCCTCCTCTTCAGCCACCCTTGCGAAGGTTGCGGGCAAACTCAGCAAGAGACCGTTTCCCTGTGAGCGAAGACATCTGTAATCCGAAACTATTGCCAAACCTTCGCAAGGGTTATCCCCACGTTTCAGAAACCGCGTATGATCTCCACCAGCACCGTCTGAATAATCTGCAGGAGGAGCATGGCAATGATGGGACTGATGTCCATCATGCCGACGGGCGGGATGACCCTGCGCAAGGGGGCCAGGATAGGCTCGGTGATCCGATAGAGGAAATCCACAGCGGGATGATAAGGACTGACCCTGACCCAGGATAGTAGCACCCTGGCCAAAACAGCCAGGCTAAGCAAGTAGAAGAAAAGATTAACGAAATCGGCCAGTAAGTTCATAAACTAGACCTCCTGTAGATGTCCGAAGTATCGCCCCGAGGTGAACCTCAGGGCTGAAAGAGCAAAGCCCTGCGGGCTAAGGTCCAGCCCCGAAGGGGGCTTTGTTCTTTTAGCGCGGGGATTCATTCCCGCGCCGTAACTACCCAGCCTGCTCAGCCTGGACTGCCAAGCCTGTGGTGAGCGCAGCCGAACCATCCAGGCCCAAGGCAACCTGTGCAGACGGAAAGCTGGCTTGCCAAGCCGCTGGACGTGGCCGTCCAGCGAGAGCCTGGGTAGTTACCCCGCGCCAAGCTCAATCTCATGCTCGTCTCTCGCCAAAAATGGCCCGACCGATGCGCACTAAGGTGGCGCCCTCTTCGATGGCTACCTCGAAATCGTCGGTCATTCCCATGGAGAGGTGCCGCCAATGTTCTCCTGGGAACCGCTGGGCCAGAGCATCTCGCAGTCGCCTCAGGTGTTGAAAGTAGGGCCGCGCCTCCTC
>CAZGKH010000036.1:2373-16844 GCA_964525665.1 uncultured Anaerolineae bacterium
GGGCCAGAGCATCTCGCAGTCGCCTCAGGTGTTGAAAGTAGGGCCGCGCCTCCTCTGGTTCAGCCACGATGGGTGCCATGGTCATCAGGCCCTGTACCTCTACCTGGGGCAAAGCCAGTATCTCCTCCACGATGGCGAAAAAGCGCTCCCGCTGCTGCTCATCCTCCCCCCGTTGGCCCACGGCGAAGCCGTATTTACCCTCCTCGCCGGAGACGTTGGCCTCCAGCAGAATAGGCACTACCTTGCCCTCTTGCTGTCCGAGGCGATCCAGCCGCCGGGCCAATTTCAGTGTGTCCACCGACTGGATCATGTCGAACAATTGGATGGCATCTCTGGCTTTGCGGCCTTGCAGGTGGCCGACCATGTGCCAGGTGATGGGCGGGAGGCCGCGCTCTTCAATCCATTGGTTGACGATGGGCGCCTTCTCTGCCGCCTCGCCCACCCGGTTCTCACCGAAGTGGCGCACCCCCAGCTCATAGGCAGCCTGGATGTGGGCCACGGTAAACACTTTGGTCACTGCCACCAGGGTGATTTCCGCTGGGTCGCGCCCCGCCCGACCCGCTGCCTCGGCTATCCTCCGCTCCAAATCCCGCAAATTGGCCTCGATATCAACCATAGCTTAACCTCTCATTCCCAGTATCACCGCGAATCGCCCTGTTCGGCCTCCCTCCGCCCGGTGAGAGAAGAACTCGTCAGTGTGGCAGGCAGTACAAAGCTGACTTACCTCGATCTCCTTGACGCCCAACTCAGCCAACTGACGCCGGTTGGCTTCCCAAAGGTCGAAGTGAACAGAGCCGTCCCCTTGGGGCCGCAAAAACCCCTGCCAATGATTGAACCTGGCTTTCACCGATTCTATCACCTCAGTCCCGACCTGGTAGCAGCAAGGGCCGATGCACGGGCCCAGGCCAGCTACGACGTCGGCGGAGCGGCTGCCATAGGCTTCCACCATGGCCGACGCTGTCTTCTCCGCGATCTCCTTGATGGTGCCCCTCCAGCCAGCGTGGGCCAGGCCGATGGCCTGGCGGACGGGGTCATAGAGCAGCACAGGCAGGCAATCGGCGAAGCGGAGCATGAGGGCTACGCCGGGCACGTCAGTGATCAAAGCATCGGTGGCGGGGACCACTCGGCCGCGATCCCCAGGCCCGACCAGAGCCACCTGCCTCCCGTGTACCTGGTGGGCAGTGACGACATCGCTTCGCGAGATGCCCAGAGCCTGGTAGATGAGGTCGTGGTTGGCCTCCACCAACTCGTGGTCGTCGCCGACCAGGTGACCTACGTTGAGCGACTCGTAAGGCGAGGGACTCACCCCACCTAACCGCGTGAATACGCCATGCAAAACCTCGTCATGAGAGGCCAGGTTAGCGAAGCGGTAGTAGACGAGGCCATTGATTTCTTGTCTCCCTCGTTCCTCGTGACTCACTACTCGTTCCTCCCTCTTACCATCTCTCGCCGCAGGTAATCGTGGCTGACGTCGCTGTCCACCACAGCCCACGGTAAGGGTTCGTCCAACGAGCGCTCTCGTAGGTATTCGGCGGCATCGAGCTGGCACTCCCGCAGAGCCCGCCGCCAGGCTGCCAGGGATCTCCCCTGCACCCTGACCAAAGCCCGGCCCACCCGGCTATCGCCCCGGGATAAGACACCCTGCACCGCTGCCCAGGCAGGGCTCTCGGCTTTGACCGCAATCCCCCTGGGCCGCAGAGCCTGTTCGATGCGGGTCAGCCCCTTCTTCAAGTCCTCGACCGGAGCCATAGCCACCCACTGGAACGGCGTGCAGGCCTTGGGCACAAAGGGAGTGATGTTCACCGTGACGCGGCGCGGGAATCGCTCTTGTACCATCAGCACCAGGTCAACGAGAGCCTGGGCATCTTCGCCGGTTTCAGTAGGCAAGCCGAGCATGAAGTAAAGCTTGAGTTGCGCAAAGTCGTAACGAGCTGCCAACTCCGCCGCCCGCATCAGGTCATCTTCGGACACGTTCTTGTTGATCAAGGTGCGCAGGCGTTGGGATCCGGCCTCCGGGGCGATGGTCAGGGTGCGGACTCCGCTCTCAGCCAGGGCACGAAGCAGGACTTCAGGTAGGGGATCAACCCGCAGGGAGGAGACGGAGAGCCTGGCCCCCATCCCCCGCAGGCCCGTGACCAGCTCTTCGAGGCGCGAGTAGTCGGAGACGGCCGCACTCACCAGACCGATCCTATCGCGATAGCGCAGCCCCTTTTTAGCCTGCTCCAGCAGCACCGCCGGGCTCCGTTCCCGCACAGGACGATAGGTGTAACCAGCCAGGCAGAAGCGACAGCCTCGCCCACAGCCGCGAGCGATCTCTATCAAGTACATGTCGCCGAACTCCGTGTCGTGGGTGAGAACGACGGAGGTGGTGGGGTGGGGGTTGAGGTCGGGCGCCCATTGGCGGTTTACTGGATATTGGGTATTGGATATTGGATATTGAGTTGGGACGTAGATGCCCGGGATGCGGGCCAAGGCTGAGATAAGCTCGTCTCGGCTTTCACTGATACCGGCTTGGAGGGTTTCGACCAGAGGGGGGATGATGACCTCTGCCTCGCCGATGGCGAAGGCGTCGAAGATGGGAGACAGGGGCTGGGGGTTGGCGGTTACGGCGGGGCCACCGGCCATAAGCAAGGGATAGTCGTCCCGCTCCTCGGCCAGCAGGGGGATGTCCGCCTGGCGTAGCATCTCCGCCACGTTGAAATAGTCCATCTCGAAGGAAATGGAGAAGGCCAAGATCGCGAAATCTTTGACGTCCCGCTGCGATTCCAACGAGATCAGCGGCCTGCCCCCCGCTACCTGCCTGTAGAAAACCCGCTCGCAGACCACGTCGGCCCGCTGGTTGAACAGGCGGTACACCGTTTGCAGGCCCAGATTGGACATGCCCAACTGGTAGGTGTTAGGATAAGCCAGGGCGATGGGCAGTTTGCCGCCCCAATCCTTGTAGATCGTCCCCTGCTCTCGTTCCAGTATCCGTTTCGCCTCAGCTATAAACTCCCACTTCAAGCCAGGTCTCCCTTCCAGATCCCTACCCTGGTAAGTATAAGACAAACCACGCACTTGTCAAGCGATAAGAACAGGACCGGCAGGATTAACGGATCAGATTGTGTGCATTGAGAAGGAATCCGCAAATCCTGCCCATCCATGTTCTTAATTGCGGTGAAGGGCGTTCGGTGCTATAATCATAGGTGGGAAAACTCGCTGGAGTGCAGACGCAAGTCAGCAGGCTTGCGCCTGCACCCCTGATCATCGAAAGGGAACGAGAGAATGAGCCTGCAAATCGGAATCGTGGGGCTGCCCAACGTGGGTAAATCAACTCTCTTCAACGCCTTGACCAAAGCCAACGCTGCCGTGGCCAACTACCCCTTCACCACCATCGAGCGAAACGTGGGTGTGGCCGAGGTGCCCGATCAACGGCTGTGGGACATCGCCGCCATGGTGAAACCGGAACGCATCGTGCCCACCACCATCGAATTCGTGGACATCGCTGGGCTGGTGAAAGGCGCTAGCCAGGGCGAGGGCCTGGGTAACCAATTCCTGGGCTACATTCGCAACGTGGACGCCGTGGGCATGGTGGTACGCTGTTTCCGCGACACCCAGGTGCCCCACATCATGGCTGAGATCAATCCCCGTGCCGATATTGAGGTCGTAGACCTAGAGCTACTCCTGGCCGACCTGGCCACCGTCGAGCGGCGGCTGGAGAAGGTTCGCTCGGCAGCTAAGGCGCGGCCCAAGGACTACGCCGCCGAGCTGGATTTCCAGGAGAAGTTGCACCACCACCTTGAGGCAGGGGAAAAGGCCGCCGACTTGAAGGTGACGGACAAAGAGGCGGAGATGTTGGGGGAGCTAAACCTCTTAACAGCCAAGCCTCGGCTCTACATAGCCAACGTAGGGGAGGAAGACCTGCCCGAAGGAGGCGAATTGGTGAAAGCAGTGGCCGAGGTGGCGGCGGTCGAAGGGGCAGAAGTGGTCTCCATTTGCGCTCAACTGGAGATGGACCTGGCTGATTGGCCCCCTGAGGAAGCAGCGGCCTATCGTGCCGAGACCGGTTCAGGAGAGCCGGGGTTGCAAAGACTGGTCGAAGCGGGCTATCGCCTGCTGAATCTGATAACTTTCTTCACCACCACTGGGGGAAAAGAGGTACGCGCCTGGACGCTTCCAAAGGGGACCCAGGCATCTCAGGCTGCGGGCAAAGTCCACAGCGACATGGAGCGTGGCTTCATCCGCGCCGAAGTGGTTTCCTACAAGGAGCTAATGGCTAGCGGCTCCTTTGCCACTGCCAAACAAAAGGGCCTTTTGCGTTTGGAGGGCAAGGAATACGTAGTGCGGGACGGAGATGTCATCCACGTCAGGTTCAGCGTTTAACCACTTGCCAAAATCAGCGCTTTGTGCTATAGTTATGCCCGTCGTCAGACGGGTTAGTGGATAGAGAGCTTTTCCAAAGAAAGGAGGCACATCATCGCCGACATGCGCAATTACGAGTTTACTTTTATCGTCCACCCCGAGGTAGAGGATGAGGGGCTAGCTGGTGTCACGGAGAAGGTCAGTCAGTTCATCACTGAGGGCGGCGGCCAGATAGCCAATGTGGACCATTGGGGCAGGCGCCGCCTGGCATATCCGATCAGAAAGCAAAAAGAAGGTTATTACGTGCTGATGCAAGTGCAACTGGATACCAAGTCCCTCGGCGAACTGGAGCGGAAACTGAAACTCTCAGAAGATGTCATCCGCTATTTACTGGTGCGAGTTGAGGACTAATGAATTGAGGAAAGGGTGAAAAGATGTCAAGGGGTTTGAACAAAGTGATGATTATCGGCAACCTAGGCCGAAGCCCAGAGATGCGCTATACGCCGAGCGGCAGGCCGGTGACCTCTTTCAGCGTGGCTACAAATCGCAGTTGGGTAAACGCCGACGGCGCACGCCGTGAGGACACCGAGTGGTTCAACGTCGTGGCCTGGGGTAATCTGGCTGAAATATGCAAACAGCACCTAACCAAAGGCCAACAGGTTTACGTTGAAGGCCGCCTGCAAACCCGTGGTTGGGAGGATCAGGACGGGAAGAAGCATTACCGCACCGAATTAGTCGCTAACGAGATGATCATACTGGGAGAGCGCAGGGGCGCTGAGACCACTGAGGAGAAACGGGAAAGCGCCGCGACATTAGAGAGCAACGAGTTCCCTTTCTAGCCAACCATTAACGGCCAGCTCTCCCCGCTCTAGCTAGGGAATCAAGTCAATTACACATTGGGAGGTAACTTTGTCGAACGGAGGAAATAGGAGGGCCGGACAGAGATCATCGGGTGCTAGTAACGAACGGCCCCGTGGCACCCGAAAACGGAGGTTCATCCCTCGTCGGAAGGTGTGCGCCTTTTGCACCGACAAGATTGATATCATAGACTACAAGCGACCCGACCGTCTGCGTCGCTTTCTCTCCGATCGAGGCAAGATCAAGCCTCGCCGTCGGACAGGAACCTGTGCCAAGCACCAGCGACGCTTAGCCGTAGCCATCAAGCGGGCCAGACACTTGGCTCTTCTACCCTACGTTGCTGAACACCTTCGGCGCTACAGCTAGGTCGTAGATAATAGCGGTTGAAAGGGCATAGGACGACTTGCTCCTATGCCCTTTGTTTGGCATCTTGCACAAGCAGCAAGGGATCAACCACAAAGACACCAAGACACTAAGAAAACAACCAAAGCTTGGTGTCCTGGTGTCTTAGTGGTTTCTTAATCCAAATTCGATGCAGTGACCCTGAGGAGATGAAACAAGGATGGCCAAGAAGAGAAAGAAGGCTACCAAGGAACTAACGAAAAAGGAGCTAAGGCGCAGCAAGAAAGCTCAACGACAAAGGCGGATGATCCTCACTGGCGCGGCTGTTATCACCGTTGTGGTAGTGGTTCTGCTCGCCTTCGGCTATTATCAAGAATACCTGGCCAAGCCAAAGGAACCCGTGGCAATGGTGGGCAAAGTGCCTGTCCGCACCGATATGTATGAGAAAATGGTGAATTACTATCGCTCTAACCTCAAGAACCAGCTAGCCCTCATGCAAGACCAGCTAGCCAACCTCGATCCAAACGATTCGAGCACCGAGTTCATCACCGAGTACTATCAGCAGCAAATCGAACAACTACAGAATCAGCTTTTGGACTCGCAAACGCTGGGCGAAACAGTGCTGGATGACATGATTGACGACGAGTTGATTCGCCAGGAGGCAGCCCGACGAGGAATAGCGGTCACATCGGAAGAAGTGCAACTTGAGATAGAGACCCAATTCGGCTACGAGAGGAATCCCCCTACCCCCACACCGACGCCCGTCATCACCACCACCCTGGCCTCAACGCCTCCCCCCACCGCGACCCCCATAACGCAGGAGCGATTCCAGGAGATGTACGCCACCACTATAGAAACATTGAATGAACGGGCTGGCTTCTCCGAAGCAGACTTCCGCAACATCTTCGAGAACATGCTTTTGAGGGACAAGTTGCAGCAAGCAATGGGCCAGGAAGTACCCACCATCGCCGATCAGGTACACGCCCGCCAGGTACAGGTGGAGAACGAGGAAAAGGCACAAGCGATCATGACTCTTCTCGAGGAAGACACTGATGATGCAAAAGCCTTGGATGCACTTCGCCTCCTTCTGGCCACTGATGAAATCAAGACCGAGGAAGAGATCAGGGCAGAGAAGGATCCTCAGGAGCTCTTAGCCCAACTGACAGAGAGCGAAGACCGCTTCGCCCTGCTGGCTCAGAACTTCTCCCTGGACATTGGCGCTGCGGAAAAAGGCGGCGACCTGGGATGGTTCTCCAAAGGCAAAATGGTGCCAGAGTTTGAGGAGGCAGCCTTCAGCACACCGGCAGGTGAGATCGCCGGGCCAGTGGAGACCCAATTCGGCTGGCACGTCATCCTCGTGCACGAAACATCAGAGGACCCAGAGCCCCAGGTGTGGGCCAGCCACATACTAGTGGAAACCGAGGAAGAAGCTCAGGCTATCGTGACCCTCTTGGACGAGGACATTGATGAGGAGACCGCCTTGTCTGCTCTGGATGTTTTTGTCGAGGCCGAGCTGGCTAAAGCTAGAGCTAAGGAAGAGGAAATCCAAAACCTCTTGACCCAATGGAAAGAGGAAGATGACTCCTTCGCCCTCTTGGCCGAGAACTTCTCCGAGGATTTAAGTAGCAAAGATGAAGGCGGCGATATGGATTGGTTCCCCAGGGGAGAGATGACGCCAGAAGTCGAAGAGACGGCTTTCGGCCTGGCGGTTGGAGAGATGAGCGAACCGATCTCCAATACCATCGGCTATCACATCATTGAGGTCTTGGGACACGAGGAGCGGGAGCTAGCATCTGGTATTATGGAGCGACGGAAAACCCAGGCTTTCGAGGATTGGCTGGCGGAACAACGGCAGTCGGAGGCAATACAACGTTACTGGTCTGTGGAGAAAGTGCCTCCCGATCAGGACCTGAGTCGCTAGTGAGCAAAAATCCAGCCCTGGCAGGTTCAAAAAGCTTGTCAGGGCTTGATCCAAACAAGCCAGGCTCCACCTGCCTGGCTTTCTTTGTTCCAGATTCTAGTCTCTAATTGGCCTTTCGCCGGGCCTCGAAGACGTTGGACAGTCGCTCGATCTTGGCCAAGACACGGCTCAATTGAAGAATGCTACTGATCTCCAGGGTAGCCGTGATGACGGCGATATTGTCTTTGGGGTGGGTGGCGACGTTAGCAGAAGTTATGTTCATCTTTTCTTCAGCCACGATCTCAGTTATATCTCGCATCAGCCCGGTTCGGTCATAGGCCAGAACCTCGATCATAACTGGGAACACCTGCTTGAGGTCTTCTCCCCACTCCACCTCGATGAGACGATCCCTGTCCTCAAGATAGAGGATGTTGCGGCAATCCTGCCGATGAATGGTTATGCCCCGCCCCCGAGTGACATATCCCACCACCGGGTCGCCAGGCAAAGGGTGGCAGCAGCCAGCTACCCTGGTGAGCAGATCACCCACTCCCCTAACCGTAACTCCGGAGACTTCCGGTGGCGGTGGAGCAGCTTCGGGCAGCTCTAACTCCTCTTCTTCCATCCCAGCCTGTATCAGTCTGGCAGCTATCTGTTGGGCATTGATGTCGCCATAGCCGATGGCTGCCAGCAGGTCTTCGACCTTATCGAATTTGAAGAGTGCGGCAACATCCTCGTAGTTCTTCTGATCGAGGCCCAGACGTTTCAACTCCTTTTCCAGGAGCTGCCGTCCCTGGGCTACCGACTCGGCTCGACCCTGTCGTCTGAACCATTGACGGATCTTCTGTCGGGCTCTGGATGTCTTGATGTAGCCCAGATGGGGATTGAGCCAATCGCGGCTGGGCCTGCCGCGCTTGGTGGTCAAAACATCCACCTGATCGCCATTCTGCAATTGGTAATCCAAAGAGACCATTTTGCCATTGACCTTGGCCCCCCGGCAGCGGTGGCCGATCTCGGTATGAATGTTATAAGCAAAGTCTATGGGAGTGGAGCCAGCCGGCAGATCTATTATGTCACCTTTGGGAGTGAAGGTGTAGACGCGATCCTGAAAGACATCGCTCTTGAGCGAATCAATGAACTCCCAGGCATCGGTAACCTCCTGCCGCCAATCCATAAGCGAGCGCAACCAGGCAATCTTGGCATCAAAGGAGACATCGCGCTTCGCCTTCTCTTTGTAACGCCAGTGAGCGGCTATGCCCAACTCAGCTCTACGGTGCATCTCGCGGGTGCGGATTTGCACCTCCAGTGGCTTGCCATCGGGCCCCACAACAGCAGTATGGAGAGACTGATACATGTTATCCTTGGGAGTAGCTATGAAGTCATCGAACTCGCCGGGAACGGGACGCCACAGGCTGTGCACAATTCCCAACACGGCATAGCAATCCCTGATGGTACTAACGATGATGCGCACGCCCCGCACGTCGTGGATCTGTTCGAAGGGCAAGCCCTTGCGGTTCATTTTGGCATAGATGGAGTAGATATGTTTTGGCCGTCCTGAAATCTCGGTCTCTATGCCCTCCTTCTGGAGTCTCCCTTCCAGGATACTGATTATGCGTGTGATGCGTCGCTCTCGTACGACTCTCCGTTTATCGAGTTGGGCTGCAATCTCCTGATACTTAGCGGGATGCTGGTAACGAAAACCCAGGTCCTCCAACTCCCACTTGATCTGCCAGATGCCCAGGCGATTGGCCAAGGGGGCGAATATCTCCAAAGTCTCCGCAGCAATGCGCTGTTGCTGTTCTTTGGAGAGAGCACCCAGAGTGCGCATATTGTGCAGGCGATCAGCCAGCTTGATCAACACCACTCGCACATCATCGGCCATGGCCAGGAACATCTTGCGCAGACTCTCAGCCTCCTTGTCCTGTAGATCCTTGTAGGTCATCTGGCTTAGTTTATCTATCTGGCCCAGCTTTGTCACTCCGTCAACCAGGCTGGCCACCTCATCGCCGAAGTCCTGCTGCAGGTCCTCTACGGTTACAACGGAGTCCTCTACTACATCGTGGAGAAGCCCCGCTGCAATGGTAGCGGAGTCCAGACGCAAATCGGCCAGGATCCGGGCGACAGTCAAGGAGTGCTGGATATATGGCTCGCCAGAGGCGCGCTTTTGGCTGGAGTGAGCTACCTCAGCCAGGTTGAAGGCCCTCTCGATTAACTCCCGGCCATTCTGGGAGAGGGTATCTGGAATATGCTGAAGCAAGCTCTCAAGGCTTTTAGTCTGCGCACGCATTTTGCTAAGTCCATTTGTCCTAGCGTTGGGCGAAGGTCTCCAACGTTCTAACGTTGGGCGAAGGTCTCCAGCGTTCTGGCGTTGGGCGAAGGTCTCCAACGTTCTAACGTTGGGCGAAGGTCTCCAGCGTTCTGGCGTTGGGCGAAGGTCTCCAGCGTTCTGGCGTTGGGCGAAGGTCTCTGACCGAGCCCATTTCGCCTCGGTCGGAGACCTTCGGCGAACGAAGCACGAGCTTCGGCGAACGAAGCACGACATTCGGCAATCAAAAGACGAGTTCATTTGCCCGATTCGGCTTTTTGTGGTACAATCAGGCCAAAGTATGGTGAGCGTAGCCGAGTGGTCAAGGCACCTGGTTGTGGCCCAGGAGACCGTGGGTTCGAATCCCATCGCTCACCCTCAAGATCACAGTGGATAGTGGATAAATGCCCATCTCAGACTGAGATGGGCATTTCCTGTGTGCCCTTGCGTATTACATCTCCCGTCTCCCCTCCAAAGCCCGGGACAAGGTTATCACGTCGGCGTACTCCAGATCCCCACCTACCGGCAGCCCTCGCGCCAGACGGGTCACCTGCACGCCCAGGGGCGCCAATTGACGGTGCAGATACATGGCCGTGGCCTCGCCCTCCAGGCTGGGATTGGTGGCCAGGATAACTTCCTTGACAGACCCGGCCTGCAAGCGGTTGAGCAACTCGCGGATCCTCAGGTCTTCGGGGCCAATGCCCTCCATGGGCGAGATGACACCGTGCAGGACGTGGTAGAGCCCCCTGTACTCTCGCGTCCGCTCAATGGCCAGCACATCCAGGGGTTCCTCCACCACGCAAATGAGCGAACTATCGCGCTTTTCATCCCGACAGACGGGGCAGGGGCTCTCCTCGGTGATGTTGAAGCAAGTGGAGCAAAAAGTGATGCGCTCCCTCAACTGGCGCAAGGCTTCGGCCAGGGACACCGCCTGCTCGGTGGGAGCTCTGAGCAGGAAAAAGGTGAGGCGCGAAGCGGTCTTGGGGCCGATGCCCGGCAGCCGTCTGAATTCCTCAATGAGCCTGGCCACAGGCTCAGGGGCGACCTGCATGTCCGATTACTCCAATCACTTCTCACATCAACCCAGGAATGCTCAGTCCACCAGTTAACGCGCCCATCCGCTCCGCGGCCAATTCTTGCGACCTCTCCAGGGCCTCGTTCACCGCCGCCGTGACCAGGTCCTCAAGCATCTCCACGTCGTCGGGATCCACCACTTCGGGGGCGATGGAGATGGACTGCACCCTCTGCTGGCCCGTCATCACCACAGCAATGGCCCCGCCTCCGGCAGTGACAGTGATAGTCTCCTCGCTCAAAGCTTCTTGAGTCTTGACCATCTCCTCCTGGAGCTTCTGAACCTGCCGCATCATGTCCATCTGCCCACCCTTGGGCTGAAACCTTCTTCCTCTTCTCTTGCTCAAATTACATACCTCCCTACCGATGCGCAGCATGCTCACCTTCTGATGGGCGAAGGTCTCTGACCGAGCCCGTTTCACCCTAGCTCGCCTCGGTCGGAGACCTTCGGCGAACGAGAGCATGCCTCACTGCACATCTACGACTTGAGCTCCGTATTTGCTCACCGCTTCCTGGATGAGAGGATCATCGGCAATGGACGAGTATTTGTCCCCGATTGTCTCCTCGTTCTCGACGGTGTCCTTCTGCGGTCTCTCGACTGGCTTCTGAACGGGCTGCGCTTTTTCCTTGTCCTTAGGCGAGAGCACACAGCGGATTTGACACGAACCCTCTACCATACGGCTAATGACACTCTGCACCAGGGCCTTGTTCTGGGGCTCCTCGATCTTATCCTTGTGAAAAGGATAGGGAAACCCAAGCACCACCTCCTGGCCTTCCACCGCTAAGGGCTGGCAGGATTTGAGCAGAGCTTCAACGGAACGGTCCTTGAGCTTTACTTCGCCAAGGACTCGCCCCCATTGGCTATTGATGGTGTCCAGGGTTAGCTTCAGTCCTGTTGAAGCAGACCTCGACTCTGACGTAGGCCTCTTTCCGACAGTTTTGGACGGCTCGCTCGCTGGAGGCGATTGGGAAACAGAGGTGGCACCTTCATTTGGAGGAGACTTTGATCTGCTTCCAGAACCAGGGCGATTCACTGGCGGAGCGGCTTTTTCATCTTCACCCAGCACAGCATCTACAAAGGCCAGCTCCAGAGGCAACTGGGATTGGGTGCTGGCCTTAAGATCGAGTCCAGCCTGATTGAAAAGCTTGAGCACCTTGATCAGTTCCCTGGTCGAGAGCTGCGCCGCCTGGCCTTTCATCTCCTGCAAGACTTCGGGCGTGACGTGCACCAGGCTGGAGTCATCGCCGACTTTGACCAGGAGAAGCTCACGCAAGTACTCCACCACCTGGAGGTTGAACTGTCGTGGGTCAACTCCATCCCCAACCACCTGATTGATAACGTCAAACCCCTTAGCCACGTTGCGAGCCACCAGTTGATTCACTAATTCCCCCACCGCCCGAGAGGGAACGGTGCCCAGCACCGACTGCACCTGGGCCAAAGTGATCTCCTCGCTGCCGTAGGCCATCAATTGATCCAACAGACTCACCGCATCGCGCGCGCTTCCCGTAGCGCTGCGGGCGATGAGCTCCAGCGCCATCGTCTCCACGGCTAGACCCTCTTGCCCGGCTATGTACTGCAGGTGGCCGACCATATCCTGGAGGGGAATACGCCGGAAGTCGAAGCGTTGACAACGAGAGAGAATGGTGTCCGGGATCTTGCGGGGCTCGGTAGTAACCAGGATGAAGATCACGTGAGGGGGTGGTTCTTCCAGCGTTTTCAGCAGGGCGTTGAAGGCCGGCTCGGTCAGCATGTGGGCCTCATCGAGGATATAGACTTTGTAGCGGGCCTCGTTGGGCCGGAAGCCAACTTTCTCCCTGATGCCCCGCATCTCATCAATCCCTCGGTTAGATGCAGCGTCTATTTCGATCAGGTCCAATAGCCGTCCCTCATTGATGGCCTGACAGATGAGACACTCGTTACAGGGTTTGTCGTCCTCGGTGGACAAGCAATTGACTGCTTTGGCCAGGAGGCGCCCCATTGAGGTCTTGCCCGTGCCCCGAGGTCCGGTAAAGAGATAGGCATGGCTGATGCGCCCGGCAGGTAGGGCGTTGCGGAGGGTGCGAGTCACGTGCTCCTGACCGACCACCTCGTCGAAAGTTTGAGGGCGCCACTTGCGGTAGAGCGCCTGAGCAGCCATAAAAACCTCCTAACAAATCCTACCCATAGTTTATCACCGATGGCCGATTTGCGCAAACGTGGTGGCAACAAGACCTCCGAGGTTTGCGCACCGATGACTTCTTTGAGACTACCCAAAGTCGGCTACCAGATTGCGAGGCCAAAGTGGTATCCAGAACCTCGGAGGTCTAGAGGTGACGTGCTGATTTGTCTTGTTATCAATACCGTGCTATAATTCAGGGTGAATCCATGGTTAGAACTAGTTGAAAACAAACACCAAGAGGAAATTACTCAAAGGGGGAAGATATGTTTAGCTCAATAGGGGCGCCTGAATTGCTGCTGTTCTTCTTGATCATCCTTATGCTCTTTGGAGCCAGCCGCCTTCGCGATGTGGGAGGCGCTTTGGGCGGAGCGATCCGCGATTTCCGCAGCGCCGTGTCTGGCGAGGACGAAGAGCAAGCCAAAGGGGAAAAGGAAGAGCAGAAGGTATAGTAAGGGAATTCAGTCTCCTCTCCCAATAGACCTCAACCCAGGCGCGTTCTTCCTTGGCCCGATGTCCCGTCCTACCCTCCAGGGCAGCGATGGCTCCGTTATACCAGCGCTTGCTCTCAGCCAGCCGCTGGCGAAGCCCCTCCAACTCAATTCGGATCTCCTTGTCGAGTTCGATCCACTCTGGGGCGAAACCCTGATCCTGTAGCAGCTTGTAGGCCGTGCGCCAGGAGGGATCGAGAAAGGGGTTCTCCGAGAGATCCAGCGGCTCCCCCTTGCCGGGCAGATCATCGAACAAGCCCTGCTTCTGAGCTTTCCTGATCTTTCGCTCTACCAGGCCGTCCCAACCACTGATTGGTTCGGACTGATTCGGTCGTTTGCTATCCTCAGGCAACTCGTCGAGTTGCTCAGTCCCCTCGGCCGGTCGCCTCAGGCCCTTGTCCTCTTCGGTTGAGTTCATCTCTCATCCCCAGGTTGTAACTGCTCAGGTGCCTGGCACTTTTGCTTGAATCTGGTCATTCCATGCAGTTTTGCGACAGGCAGGCTCTGCGTTTTCTGTCAAATTCTGCAAGTGCCAGGCACCTTCAAGTTGCGGAGATTCACCATGACCCGAATCATCCTGGTGCGACATGGTCAAACAGCATGGAACATCGGATCCGGCGCCGGTGAGCGCTTTCGCGGACGAATTGACCTGCCGCTGAACGACACGGGGCTGGCTCAGGCCCATTCTCTGGCCCAGCGCCTCGCCGACTGCTCCATCACCGCGGTCTACTCTAGCCCTCTGAAGCGAGCGGTGGAGACAGCCCAGCCAACGGCTCAGCAACTCGGCCTGCCGGTGCAGCCGCTGCCAGGCGTCATTGACGTCAACTATGGCAACTGGCAGGGCCTCTCGCATCCTGAGGTCGCCAGGGCCTATCCAGAACTCTATCCGCGCTGGCTAGAGACACCCCACCGGGTCAAATTCCCCAACGGGGAGAGCCTGCGCCAGGTGCGCCTGCGAGGTATGTCCGCCCTGAAGCAGGCATCCGTCCGCCACGAGGGTCAGGTTGTCC
>CAZGKH010000037.1:0-4035 GCA_964525665.1 uncultured Anaerolineae bacterium
ACAGCGTGATCCAGGTGGCGAATTTTGCCGGCGCCTCCCAGGGAATCGCCACCACCACCTTGCGAGCCGTGATTGGCGACATTAGTCTGGACGAGGTGCTCTCCAAGCGGGAGGAGATCAACATGGTTCTGCGCGTCAAGATGGACGAGGTCACCGAGCGCTGGGGGGTCAAGATCACCAGCGTGGAGATCCGGGAGATCCTGCCGCCCCGAGAGGTGCAGGATGCCATGAACCGCCAGCTTGCGGCGGAGCGCAATCGCCGGGCCATGGTCACCGAGGCCGACGGCAAGCGCGCAGCGACCATCAAGGTAGCCGAGGGCGATAAGCAATCGGCCATCCTCAGGGCCGAGGGGGGGCGGCGGGCCGCCATCCTGCGGGCCGAGGGGTTCTCTATGGCCCTGAACAAGATCTTCAAAGTGGCCCAGACGGTGGACGGCAAGACCATGAGCTTGCAGTATCTGGAGGCCCTCAAGGCTCTGGGGGCCGGTCCCGCCACCAAGTTCATCTTTCCCATGGAGTTCGCCAACCTCCTCAGGCCCTTCACCCGGTACACCGAGAGCCTGGCCAAGGAGGAGGACAAACTGGTAAATCCGTAGATTCGGAGATTCGTAAGTTCGGAGTAACCGTCCAGCCCAGTGTCATTGCGAGCGGTTTTTGCGAAGCAATCCCCATCGTCGTTGGGAGCAATCGCTGCGAAGCGATCTCCGAATCGGCGATGGGGGATTGCTTCGGCACAAAAAGCCGTGCCTCGCAATGACACCTGAACGCTTACAATTCGGAAACTGCTCTACGAATTTACGATAATACGAGTTTACGGCTCTACCAATCAACTAACCAACAAAGGATTTGAATATGCCAAACAGCAAAAGCAAAAAGAAAAAGCAATCGCAGTGGAGGCGGATGGATCTACACATCCACACCCCTGCCTCGGCTGACTATCAGCAGTCGGGCGTTTCGTATTTGGATGTCCTGCAAGAAGCTGATAAAAAGGGCCTGGAGATCATGGCCTTCACCGACCACAACACCGTGGCCGGCTACGCCAGGATGCTGGACGAGATAGAGAATCTGGAGATGCTGGAGCGACTGGAGCGACTCCGCCCTCAGGAATCAGAAAGGCTTCAGGAGTATCGCCGCTTGCAGGAGAAGATATTGGTGTTGCCCGGCTTCGAACTAACGGCGACCCTGGGCTTCCATATTTTGGGCGTCTTCTCAGAGGACACCACTGTCCGAGAGTTGGAACACCTCCTGCTGCATCTCAACGTTCCCGCCGACAAGTTGGATGTGGGATCCACCGAGGTAGGGGCTACTGCTGATGTGCTGACGGTCTACCGAGCGATTGATGAGGCTGGCGGTATAGTGATCGCAGCCCACGCAAACTCGAGCCACGGCGTGGCCATGCGGCGATTCGGCTTCGGCGGCCAGACCAAGATCGCCTACACCCAGGACGAGCGCCTTCACGCCCTGGAGGTAACGGACCTGGAGAGCAAAGGTCGGCGCACCACCTCGGCCTTTTTCAACGGCTCCAAGACGCAATACCCCCGCCGCATGCGCTGCATCCAGGGCTCGGACAACCACCGCCTGACCCGCGATCCCAAGGACAGCAAATCCTTGGGCGTTGGCGATCGGGTCACCGAGGTGCTACTGCCAGAGCTCAGTTTCGAGGCCCTGCGGGAGGTTTTCCTGGGCGACGACTTCACCCTCACCCGGCCCTATCGGCGCGAGCACGCTCCTTTCGATTACGTCCGAGCGGCGCGGGAGCAGGGAGCCAGCATCGTCCAGGCCTTCCACGAGAGGATAACCCGCCGTGGTGGGCGCCTCTACGCCGTCATCGCCGACGTGGTCGCTTTCGCCAACACTAATGGGGGCACCATTTACGTAGGCGTCAGCTCCAAGCCCAAGACGGCGCCCACAGGTATTGACAATCCCAAGGAAGCCATTTCCATTCTCAGATCCGAGATCGAGCGCAAAATCACCCCGCCCCTGGAGGTGACAGTTGACGTTCAGCAAACCGATGGCAAGAAGGTTGTGCGCCTGGCTGTGCCCCGGGGCGACGATCCTCCCTATGCCCTTGAGTGCAGCAAGATCTACGTCCGCCAGGAGACGGAGACCAACCTGGCCGTGCGTGACGAGATCGTGCAGTTGGTGAAGCGGGCTCTTCGACAAAGCTCAGAACAGGCCCTGCAGCCAGCATCGCCCCCGGAGGCGGAAGCGCCTGCAGAGGAAGAAGCCGCAGTGGAGGTGGAGCCGTCAGTCGTGGAGCCGCCCAAGACAGGCGTAGAGGTGATGGAAACTGTGGAGCGGAAGGGCACCCTCTATCACACCATGAAGGATCTGCGCAACGGCAACGAGGTGCGCAATGTGAGCCGCTCCTCGGCGCGGCGACTGTGGCAATACGCCATCACCCAAAAAGAGCAGCACCCCGTCCAGGTGGACCAGGTGAATTGGCGGGGCGACATCGGCCTCTGGAAGAAAAAGCAGCGGGCGGGCAAGGTGCGCTACGACTTCGTCCAACGGGACGCCGAGGGCCAGTTGCACGTCTACTACGGCGTGACCGAGGACGGCATCCACGGGCCGTGGCGGGAGTTTTTGGAGGGGGAGTAAGAAAAGAGGAGGCGTGGATATGGAATTGGCAGACAGAGAGAACGGCATGCTTCAGGAATTCAAGGATGCTGTAGCAGAGGGATTGTCCCATACTGTTAAGCTGATCAAAGTCTTCGGCTCCAGAGCCAGGGGGGATCCCGAAGAATGGTCCGATCTCGATGTGCTGATTGTTGTCAAAGGGGATTCCACCTCTATCGAGGAAAGAATACGTGAGATCCGCTATGAGACCATGTGGCAGTATAACTTCCGCCCCTTGATCTCTTTGCTGCTGCTAAGTGAAGAGGAGTATGCCAATCTGTCTCGCCTGCAAACGGGGCTCTGGCGGAACATCGAACGAGAAGGAGTGACTTTATGGCAGGCGCTCTAAGAGAAGATGTGAAGCAATACATGGCTCGTAGTAAGCGAACGCTTGAGGCAGCCCAGGTACTGGCAGAACACGGTTATTGGGCCGATGTGCTTTCCAAGACTTACTTCGCCATGTTCTATGCAGCGAGCGCTCTGCTCTGCGCCGATGGCATCTCCGTCTCGAAACATTCGGCAGTGGTGGCACTGGTGGGGGAGCGATTTGCCAAGCCAGGACGCATTGACCGCAAGTTGCACCGCATGTTGATTGATATGCTGGATGAACGGCACGTAGCAGACTATAGAATCGAGATAGAGGTCACACGAGATGAAGCCGAACAAGGACTGCGCGCCGCCAGCGAGTTTGTGGGGGCGATCAGAGAGTATCTGGAGAGTGAGGAGAGAGGCTGACCGGGGGTGCGCCAGGATTCTGTCCAGCGGGACGCCGAAGGCCAGTTGCATGTTTGCTACGGCGTGACGGGGAAGGGCCTGCACGGGTCCTGGAGGGAGTTCTTGGGGGGGGAGTAGGGAGCTGTGGGGATGGAGCGCTTGATGGCACAGTTGGAGGAGCAGTTCGCAGAAGGGGCGCAGTTGGAAGCGGCGATTCGGGAGAACCTGGGATTACTGTGGGGAACGGAAGAATGAAGTTCACCCAGGAGCAAGCTATGCGAATCAAATACTTTGCCGACACCGACACCGCCCTGGTCGAATTCTCCGACCAGCCGCCGGTCGAGACCCGCGAACTCAACGAAAACGTCTACCTCGACCTGGACGCCGACGGGCGCGTCGTCAGCCTGACCATCGAGCACGCCCGGCAGGCCGCCAGGATGGACGAATTCACCTATCAACACATCCCCGCCTACGCATGACACCGCCGCCCGGCGCTTTGATATGGAATCAACGAGCCCTGTTTGCGCGGCTCACACCAACTCGAGTACCGCTGTGAGCCCGCGTAGGTGCGATGAGCCCCTTGGCGGCACATCAACTCCTACTCTCTAGGTGGAGGAGTGACAGCACTGCCCTATGGCGTGACGGAGGACGGCATCCACGGGCCGTGGCGGGAGTTTTTGGAGGGGGAGTAGGGGGCTGCGG
>CAZGKH010000037.1:4135-16839 GCA_964525665.1 uncultured Anaerolineae bacterium
GACGGCATCCACGGGCCGTGGCGGGAGTTTTTGGAGGGGGAGTAGGGGGCTGCGGGAACGGGTTTTCCTGCTAGATGCCAAGAAGGAGGTTCTGACATGGCCGACGTAATGTCAATTCTCTCTACAGCGATTGCAACAGTCCAGAAACTTCGGGAAGTCTCAGAGAAGATCAAAGATGCTGAGACAAACAACCTCATCGCCGACCTGAACATAGCCCTTGCAGACTTAAAGATGCAGTTCGTGACGCTCCGAGAGGAGAATATGCAGCTTCGCAAGGAACTCCAACAGGCTCGGGAACAGATGGATTTCCGAAGCAAAGTGGTTCTTAAGGAAGGGCTCTACTTCCTCACAGAGCCTGTAGAAGGCCGTCCCGAAGGGCCCTATTGCCCAAATTGCCTGGACGCGGAGGATAAACTGATCCTCGTCACGAAGGTACAGGGGCCTTTCAGGGACCTTGGCAACCTACGGTGTCCCAAATGCAAGAATTTCTATCCATAGAGGAATAGTAGTCCTGCCGTGATGCCAACTGGAGCGAAGGCCCTTTGAAGACAATGGGAAACAGGACACGCCGAACATCACCCCAGGCAGAAGTAAGCCTGGCGCGGGCGCTTTCGAAGCTGGGGTATTGCTCGCGCACCCAGGCCCAGGCACTGATTCGGGCAGGACGAGTGCAGGTCAACGGCGCTGTCCAGCGAGCACCGTCCTTGCGAGTAGACATTCGGCGCGATCACATCACTGTGGACGGGCAACGGGTCATGGCGGCAGCCAAAGTGTACCTGATGCTGAACAAGCCCCGCGGCCTGGTGACCACCGCGGCCGACGAGCGCGGGCGTGAGACAGTATACCGCTGTCTGGCCGATTCCTCCCTGCCCTGGGTATCTCCGGTAGGGCGGCTGGACAAAGCCAGCGAGGGATTGTTGCTGTTCACCAACGACACCCAATGGGCGGCGCGGATTCTGGACCTGGCTACCCATCTGGACAAGACCTACCACGTGCAGATCAACTGTGTAGCTGATGAGCACCTGTTGCAACAAATGCGGAGTGGAGTCGTTGATGCGGGGGAGACCTTGAGAGCCAAAGGCGTGCGTTTGCTGCGTCACGGCAAGCGCAACAGTTGGCTGGAAATCGTTTTGGATGAGGGCAAGAATCGTCACATCCGCCGGATGCTGGAAGCGATGGACGTGAGCGTGCTGAGGCTGGTTCGGGTCTCCATTGGGCCGCTGGAACTGGGAGAGCTCAAGAAAGGCGAATACCGTCACTTGACGATGGCGGAACGTGATGCGGTGTTGAATGGGACCGGTTATGGTAGGTAAGAGAACCTTCAAGTCTTCACTTCTGACAGCATGCCTCTGCATCTCGCTGCTGGCGGCATGCGCGCCGGCTGCAACCATTACACCTGTCGCTGAATCACCAACGGCCACACCGCCCGGCACTCCCACGCCCACTGCTCATACTTTCACCTACAGAGTCGTCAATGTCTATCCTCATGACCGAGGTGCTTTCACCCAAGGGTTGGTTTTTGAGAACGGGTTTCTGTATGAGGGGACAGGGCTACGGGGACGCTCCACCTTGCGCAGAGTAGAATTGGAAACCGGCAGGGTCCTGCAAATGCGTAAGCTGCCGGATAAACTGTTTGGTGAGGGCATAACCATTTTCGGGGAAAGAATCATCCAATTGACCTGGCAATCGGGCGTCGGTTCTGTCTACGATAAGAACAATTTTGAGCTACTGGAGGAGTTCCACTATCCAACCGAAGGCTGGGGCATCACGCACGATGGAAAGCGCCTGATCATGAGCGATGGAACTTCAACGCTCCACTTCCTGGACCCTGAAACTCTCGAGGAAATCGGTCGCATCAAAGTATACGACGAGGATGGGCCGGTGACCAGGCTCAATGAATTGGAGTACGTTCGGGGAGAAATCTACGCCAACGTGTGGCAGACGGACCGCATCGCCAGGATCGCACCTGATACTGGTGAGGTGATCGGCTGGATAGAGCTGGCGGGGCTTCTGAGCCCCAAAGATCGCAGTGAGCCAGTAGACGTTCTCAACGGCATTGCCTATGACGCAGAAAACGATCGGTTGTTTGTCACCGGAAAGCTCTGGCCCCGGCTCTTTGAGATTGAACTGCTCCCTCTAGAATAGGATTCTGAACGCAGATTAACGCTGATCTACGCTGATTTTTTGATCATTATCTGCGGAATCTGCGTGTATCTGCGTCCCATCTGACTTGTCGGTCTGAGACAAAGTTCTGCTGGGGGGTTACAGTACAACCAAGGAGAAGGTTATGGAAGATCTCAAGCTGGTCACATACTGCGGCCTCTACTGCGACCTCTGTGCTCAGCATGGGCGCATTCCCCAACAGGCAAGGGCTCTCATGACATCAATGGCCAACGAGGGCTACGAGTTCTGGGCCCAAGAACTCCCCGGCTTCAACGAGTTTTGGGGATTCCTGACCGACCTCTGCGATCCCGACCAGGCCTGCCCCGGATGTCGGCAAGGCGGCGGGCCTCCTTTCTGCGGGATAAGAAAATGCGCCCGCCAGCGCGGCGTCGAGGTCTGCGCCTTTTGCGAGGAATACCCGTGCCAGCGGGTGCTTGGACTTGCGAAAGGCTACCCGACTCTGGTCGCAGACGGACAGCGAATGAGGGAGATCGGTGTCGAAGCCTGGATTCAGGAACAGGAGAAGCGAGCGGAGACAGGATTCTCCTACGTTGATATTCGATGCCAGCCGTACAGCGTTCCTGAGGAATGAGCATCTAAACCAGATTGGAGAATGTGCCCGTTTACGTGATACAGGGGATCGGCTACGGCTTTGCAGCCGCTGTGCAGCCTGGCCCCTTTCAGACGTACATCATAGCGCAAACACTGAACAATGGGTGGCGAAACACCCTGCTCGCCGCCTTCGCGCCTCTCATCAGCGACGGGCCAATCATCGCTCTGGTCTTGTTGGTGTTGAGCCAGGTACCAGAGTGGATGCAACGGTTCCTTTATATCGCCAGTGGACTATTCGTCCTCTACCTGGCCGTGAACGCCTTCACCGGGTGGCGCAACTTCGGCACGGCAAGCGTGGCAGCACCCCAGTCCAGACAGCAAAGCCTGCTCAGAGCAGCGATGATGAACGTGTTGAGCCCCGGCCCGTACATCTACTGGAGCCTGGTCACTGGTCCCATCTTGCTGGCAGGTTGGCGCGAAGCTCCACCCAGCGGGATCGGTTTTCTGATCGGATTCTACCTGGCCATGATCCTCAGTTTGGCGGGCATCATAATGCTTTTTGGCACAGCCAGGCATCTTGGGCCGAAGGTAAATCGCGCTATGCTGGCGGTGTCGGTTGTCGCCCTGGCATGTTTTGGATTCTACCAATTGTGGCTTGGGATGTTGGGCTAACCAAGCAGACCTGGTAAGTGAACAAACTTGGAGGTTATACACATGGACAATTTGGTCGAGCTTTGGGAAAAGCCTCTTGCTGATGAGGTATACATGATAGCTGGCTGGCGCCAATGGGCGGACGCCGGCAACACCTCATCGGGCTTGCCCCAATACCTCATAGAGCAAACCGGTGCGAGAAGAATCGGCAAGATCAAGTCCGATGGATTTTACCTGTTCCAAATCCCTGGCACCCACCATTTCTTGAGGCCAGAGATAAAGCTCCATGAAGGGTACAGAGAAGAGCTGAGCACCAGGAAAAACGAGTTCTTTTATTCAGGCGATGACAGCAAGGGCCTGGTGGTTTTCCTGGGAGAAGAGCCCCACCTGAATGTGGAACTGTATGCGGCGGCTTTCTTTCACGCCGTGGAGGAACTAGGAGTGAGAAGAGTCGGGGCCATTGGCGGAGTGTATGGTGAAATGCCCTATGACCGGGACAGGGAAGTGTCGTGCGTCTATAGTCTCCCGGAGATGAAAGACGAGCTTACCGAATACGCGGTCAAGTTCTCCAATTATGAAGGCGGGACAACCATCGGTACTTACTTCGTTGATAGAGCAGAGCAAAGCGATTTAGAGTTCCTTGTCTTTTATGCTTTTGTTCCAGCCTATGATTTCTCGCATCTCTCAGCGCACCACCCAGGGATCAGGATAGAAAACGACTTCAGGGCCTGGTATGATCTCATGAGAAGGTTTAATCATATGTTCGACCTAGGGATTCCTCTATCAGACCTGGCGAGAAAAAGCGATGAGCTCACCTCTTCAATAGACAACAAGATTGACGAGCTAGAACTGGCAATGCCGGGACTCAAAGTAAGAGAGTACATGGAGAAATTGGCCAGAGACTTTGTCGAGAGGCCCTTTAGACCTCTCGCCGAGGTGTGGAAGAGGGAGCTAGGAGACCTCTTTGAAGACATATAAAGTGCCAGGCGCCTGAGCAGATGTTACACGCGATGAAGGTAGAAAAGATAGAGGGATAGAGGATGAAAGAGTAACCCATGCAAGCAGAGATCATTTCTATTGGAACAGAACTACTTCTAGGCGCCATCGTGGACACCAACGCGGCCTACATCTCCCGACAGTTGGCTGAGATCGGCATTGACGTGTACCATCGCGTGACGGTGGGGGACAACGAGGGGCGCATCGCTGATTGCATCGAAGAGGCTTTAGAAAGTGCCGATGTGGTGCTCTGCAGCGGCGGGCTGGGGCCCACGGTAGACGATGTCACCCGCCAGGCCGTGGCGCGAGCCACGGGACGCGAGCTGGTGCTGGACGAGGAGATGCTGGGCTGGATCGAGGAGCGCTTTCGCGGCTGGGGCCATCCCATGAGCGAGAACAACCGCCGCCAGGCCCTCAAGCCCCAGGGCGCCATCGCCATCGAGAATCCAGTGGGCACCGCCCCCATCTTCATCGTACAAGACGAACGGGGCGACGTGATTGTGCTGCCCGGCGTGCCTCACGAGATGGAGCACCTGATGGAGCACGAGGTGATTCCCTACCTTAAGAACAAGCTGGGCCGCCAGGAGGTGATCAAGGCGCGGGTGCTGCGCACGGTGGGCATCGGGGAATCGCAAGTGGATTCGCGCATCGGAGACCTGATGGAGAGCGCCAATCCCACTGTGGGGTTGGCCGCCCATCCAGGCCAGACCGATGTACGTATCGTGGCCAAGGCAACCAGCGAGGAGGAGGCGGATCGGCTGATTGCGGAGATGGAGGAGCAAGTGCGTGATCGGTTGGGGGAGGTGATCTACGGCGTGGGGGAGGAGACAGTGGCGGAAGTAGTGGTCCGGATGTTAGCCGACCGGGAGCTGACCCTGGGCACAGTGGAGTGTGGGGTGGATGGCGTGGTCAGCCGTCGCATCTTTGCCGCGCCAGATGGCCCCGCTGTGCTGGGTAATTGCCTGGTCGTAGACACAGTGGAGGAGGCCATCGGCCTTTTGGATCTGCCTCGTCCTCAATTCAAAAAGGCGGGTGATTTCTCGGCCAAAGCAGCCAGGGCAGCGGCGCGAGGGGGACGTGCCTTTCTAGAGGTGGACCTCTGTCTGGCAGTATGGGTACGAGGGCCTATGGCCAGCGACCCAGCAGAGCGGCAGCCTATGCACATCGCCCTTGATACGGGCCAGGATGTCATTGTCAAGACCTTCCAGTATGGGGGGCACACCGAGCGGGCCATCGGCTGGTTGGTGAACCGGGCGCTGGATACGGTGCGGCGGGCGGTGTATAGTGAAGGAGGAGGAGATGAGGTTGCGTAAACCAACATTGATGGCCGTTTTTGCCCACCCGGATGACGAAGCCTTCGGTACCGGGGGCACACTGACCAAATACGCCGCCCAAGGCTGCGACGTACATCTCGTGACTGCCACTCGCGGCGAGGCCGGCCAGATCGCCGAACCCGACCTGGCCACCACTGCCAACCTGCCCTACGTGCGCGAGCAGGAGTTGCGCTGCGCCTGCCAGATCTATGGCATCCATCCCCCGCGCTTCTTGGATTACGTAGACGGGCAACTACCCATCGTCCATCAGGGCCAGGCCGTGGGCAAGCTGGTGCGCATCATCCGCGAGATTAGGCCACGGGTGCTCATCACCTTCGGGCCGGACGGCATCTACGGTCATTACGATCACATCGCCGTCCATCGCTGGGCTACCATCGCTGCCGACCTTGCCGCCGACCCCGATTGCTTCCCCAACCAACTGGCCGACGCTTGCCAGCCGTATCAGGTGAGCAAAGTCTACTTCCGCGCGCTTCCCCAAGAACAGGTCGCCGCCATGTCAGAAGGCGGCAAACCGGCGGCAGTGATGATGGATGGCGTCCCCTTCTACTTCGTCGGGCGACGCCACGACGAGATCACCACCGTCATTGACGTGAGCGATTACGCGGAAGCCAAATTGCGCGGCATCCAGTGTCACACCACCCAGGTGGGCCGCCATAATCGCTTCGCCGACACACCCGACGAAGTGATGCGCGAACCCTGGTTCCAGACAGAACACTTCATTCTGGCTCGCTCCACCATTGGCTGGCCGGAGAGGGTGGAGACGGATCTGTTTGCCGGGTTGAGGCAATGGATAAACAACGGATAAACGGATCAGGGTTTTCACGAATCCACTTGTCTGCTCCCATCCGCTGCGGCAAGCGAACCCCAGAGTTGACTTTTTTTCCAAATCGTTATATCCTTTGGCCGCTTTCAAGCCACCATTTCAGAGAGGAGGTAACTATGTACCTACATGCAGACAGTTCCAAATGTTCAGGATGCCGGGCTTGTCTCCTGGCCTGTTCCGTGTTCAATGCTGGCTCGCCCGTATGGGGAAAGCCCACCCAGCGCCAGGACCGATCCTACGGCGAGAACAACCCCAAGAAGGCAGCTCTGGCCCTGGAAGCCCATTTTCCTGACCCTGGCGTCTTCAAGGTGAGAACATGCACTCAGTGCGGCGATTGCGCCGAGGTCTGCCCGGCTGATTGCATTCCTCAGGACAAGCAAGGCGCCTACTACATCATCCAAGAGGAATGCCTGGGCCTAGATTGCCTCAAATGTGCTGAGGTCTGTCCTGAGGACGTCATCTTCACCCATGCCGACTATGATGCCCCCTGGCAATGCAACCTCTGCGGCCAGTGTGTGCCAGCCTGTGGGATGGATGTGCTATCTGTCGTGGATTCGTGAGTTCCATGCCCGTGAGTTTCAAGGAGGTTCAAGCATGAGTGCGAAAGTTCCCAATTGGGTTTTGGAAGAGACTACCGAGGAGGAAATCCTGATCAACTGGTCAACTACCTTAGCTCTCCGCAAGATGCACGAATACGGCAGACAGGCCGAGATATACGAGCACAAGTACAGTCTGCCCTTCGAGGCTTTTGAGCAACGAGTTCTGTCCAGCGAACAAGAGACCTTCGAGGAATGGGATGACTATGTGGTCTGGAAGGGGTTGCACCTGGCTGCGAAGAAGTGGCAACAGCGATATCAGGAGCTACGCTCGTGGAAGATGTGATTGCTCAGTTGGCACATAACCCAGTTGTCAGCGGGGTAGACATCTTGAACCAGGTTGACGAGCCAGACTTGCAAGTGCTGCACGTCAAGGTCTCGTTCATAGACAACTCTGTGCTCTATATCCGAGAGACTATCGCCCCAACCTTTAACAAGTACGCATACCATTGGCAAACCAGTGACGCTCGCCTGATCCGCCGATGGGACAATGCTCCACACTGGCCAGATGTCGCTACCCACCCACATCATTGCCATGTCGAGAGCAGAGAAAACGTAGTGCCTTCTGAGCACCCAGCAATAGCTGATGTGATCCAATACATTACCGGTGAAGTTAGCGCCATCAAGGAGGAGGACAACTATGAACGGCTACGCCGGACAAATCTTGCGTGTTAATCTTACGAACAAAACTATTACTAAAGAGCCATACCCCGAGAAAGCAGCTCGAGACTTCCTGGGCGGGCGGGGGCTCGGCATCTACACCCTCTGGACCGAGGTGCCCCAAGGCGCCGATCCATTGGGGCCAGAGAACAAACTCATCGCCTCCACCGGGCCTCTGTCGGGGCTGCTGGTGCCCGGCGCGGGCAAGATGGACTGGACCTGCAAGTCGCCCCTCACCGGCGGCTACGCCTCGGCCAGCATAGGCGGGATGCTCACCGCCGAGCTGAAGTATGCCGGCTACGACAGCATCATCTTCGAAGGCGCATCGGACGAGCCGCTCTACCTGTTCATTGACGACGACCAGGTAGAGCTGCGCGACGCCTCCGACCTGTGGGGCCACGGCTCAATCACCACGGAGAGAACCCTCAAGGATCGCCTGGGCGAGGATTTCCAGATAGCCAGCATCGGGCCAGGAGGAGAGAATGGCGTCAAATACGCCTGCATCAGCCACGACTGGGGTCGCCAAGCCGGCCGGGGCGGCGTGGGCACGGTCATGGGATCCAAGAAAATCAAAGCTGTCGCCGCGCGCGGCACGAAGGGCATCCCCGTATCCAATATAAAAGATTTCCACAAGCAATCCCGCAAGATGTTCAAGGCCTGCAAAGACTCCGAGATGCTGGAAGCCTGGCAGCGCTACGGCACCACCATCGTCACCTCCTGGTGCGACGAGGTAGGCGCCCTGCCCACCCGCAACTTCGAGACCGGCGCCTTCGAGGGGGGGGCCAACCTCTACGGGGAGGTCATGCGCCAGAAGATTGTCGTTACCGACAAGGGCTGCTCCGCCTGTCCCAGCCCATGCGGCAAGTACTCCTATTCAAAGAAGCATGATACCTGGGTGGAGGGGCCAGAGTACGAAACCATCGGCATGTTGGGCTCCAATTGTGGCCTATCGGACATTGAGGACGTGGCGCGAGCCAACTTCCTGTGCGACGAGCTGGGCATTGACACCATCTCGGCCGGTGGATGTGTAGCTTTCGCCATCGAGTGTTTCCTGAAGGGCATCATCACCACCGAAGACACCGATGGTCTGGAGCTGGACTGGGGCAAACCCGAAGCCGTCTTCGCCATCATCGAGAAGATCGCCCGTCGCGAAGGCATCGGGGCAGTGTTGGCCGAGGGGGTGAAGCATGCCGCCAGTGTGTGGGGCCGGGGCAGCGAGGAGTTCGCCATCCACGTCAAAGGCATGGAGCAGAGCGCTTACGACACCCACCTGGCGACTGGAATGCTGCTGGCCTACATGACGGCAGACGTAGGCGCCCACCACAATCGAGCCTGGGCTATCACTTATGACCTGCAGGTAGGCCGCGATGCAGTAACGCCGGAGAAAGTGGCCCAGGTCATCTTCCTGCAGCACGCCCGCCCCTTCTTCGACTGCGCCGGGGGATGCAGGCTCCAGTGGATTGAGCTAGGTATTGACGTCACCGAGTATGCGCCCATGCTCAAGACCATCACCGGAGAAGATCGTTCCTGGGACGACCTGATGAAGCTGAGCGAGCGGGTGTGGAATCTCACTCGCATGTACTGGGCGCGAGAGGTGGACGGATTTGGCCGCGAATGGGACTACCCGCCGCCGCGTTTCTACAAGCACCCTGCCACCACCGGCCCAACCAAGGGCCAGTTCACTTCCTGGGAAGACGTGCAGAAGTTGCAGGATCTGTACTACAAACAGCGGGGCTGGGACGCCAACGGCATCCCTACCGAAGAGAAGCTGGCTGAGCTGGGGTTGGCCGATCTGATGGCCGTTTGAGTCAGAGTAGGGGCGTACCATTTCAGCCGCCCCAACCACGTTTGAGGACAACCATGTCCAATCGCTGCGTCGAAATAACTCCCGTTGGGTTGCTCAAGAAATACCTCGGGGATAGAGAGACACCGATAGTGACCAGAGAGGGTCAGACCGTCGCCGATGCTCTTGAGGTTCTGGGCATCCCCTCGATGTTGGTGGCCCTTGTGCTGATCAACGGGCGTCAGGAATTGAAGGACTATGTCCTGCAAGACGGCGACGTGGTGAAGTTAGTGCCGTTGGTCGGTGGTGGATAACGCGAATCTGAAGGGTGACGCCGTTATGTCACCCCATTAAAAATCGAGGAGGATAGAACCAACATGACCACCAAGTTACCAGTACCTGGCTCCAAAGCCAAAGCCTGGGTCGAGAAGGATACAGCCGCCATTTCTCCTTCTTACACCCGTTCCTACCCCTTTGTGATGGACCACGGCCAGGGTTCAGAGGTCTGGGACGTGGACGGCAACCGCTTCATTGACTTCAATGCCGGCATCGCAGTCACCGCCACAGGCCATGCCCACCCCACTGTGGTTAGGGCCATCCAAGAGCAGGCCAAGAAATTCATCCACATGTCCGGGACGGACTTCTATTATCCCGTCCAGATCAAGCTGGCGGAGAAGCTCAATGCTCTGGTCCCCATCGAAGAGGAAACCCAGGTCTTCTACACTAACTCAGGTACCGAATCAGTGGAAGCGGCTTTCAAGCTGGCCCGCTATTACACGGGGCGGCCCCGCATGCTGGCCTTCATCGGAGCCTTCCACGGCCGCACCATGGGTTCGTTATCCCTGACGGCGTCGAAGTATGTGCAGCGCAAAGGCTTCGCGCCGCTGGTGCCAGGAGTGACCCATGTGTACTACCCCTACTGCTACCGCTGCCCCTTTAATCTGGAGTATCCATCCTGCGACATCCATTGTGTAGATCACATTGAGAAAACCGTCTTCCGCCACTTCGTCCCTGCCGAGGAAGTGGCGGCCATCTTCGTCGAACCCATCCAGGGCGAGGGCGGCTACGTGGTGCCACCCCCAGAGTGGCATGGACGGCTCAAAGCATTGATGGAGAAGTACGGCATCCTGTACGTTGCCGACGAGGTGCAAACGGGTTTCGGGCGCACCGGCAAGATGTTCGCCATGGAGCATTGGAGCGTGGAGCCTGACATCGTCACCGTGGCCAAGGGCATCGCCTCAGGTATGCCCATCGGGGCAATGGTGGCCCGCAAGAGCCTGATGATCTGGCCGCCCGGCGCTCACGGAAACACCTTCGGCGGCAACCCCGTCTGCTCTGCCGCCGCACTAGCGACCATAAATCTGATAGAGGGCGGCTTCATGGAGAACGCGGCCCGTGTAGGGCAGCGGATGATGGATTGTTTGAACGAGATGGCAGATGAGCGTCCCAGCATGGGCGACGTGAGGGGCAAGGGGCTGATGATCGGCATTGAGCTGGTGAAAGACAAGGCAACCAAGGAACCTGCGCCAGAAATACGCAACGAGGTCGTCCGGCGCGCCTTCGAAAAAGGCCTACTCCTCCTGGGCTGCGGTCCCAATACCATGCGCTTCATGCCGGCCCTCAACATTTCCCAGGACATTGCGGGTGAGGGCCTGTCTATTTTCGAGGAGACCTTGACCGAGGTCGAGAAGGAAGCTGGTCTCTAGCGAGTTAACGAAAAGCAAGTCAAAACCCCGGATGTACGCAAGGCCATCAACCAACTGTTGATGGCCTTGCCCTTCCCCTCACCTGTTGACACGCCGCTGCCAGTTGAACAGGAGACGAAACATCTAGTTTACGTAAAGAAACTTAAGAGACACTCCATCCAATAGCTAGTAAAACACCTAATTTACGTAAGAAAAACTGCGAAATCCCCTAAAAACCTCCTAATATAACCAAAAACGATTGAAGTCTCTGCCATACCCAATTGCTCAGACTTGCCCGCCTTGAGTACAAAAGACCTGGCGATGGGCGTGGCGCAAACACCCTGATTTACGCAAGAATAGTTATGAAACAATGCTAATTCATCAAATATGATGAATAACAAGTTGAAACTTCCGACTATTATATTATAGTCAAGTAAATAGTGCGATATAGCACGAAACTTCCTGAACACAGCACAGGCAGGAGAGTGATTGCTGATGTTCATGCCGCAGACACGAATTGCAGTTCTGGGCAACTTGTGTTAGAATAGTAGCCATGATAGACTACCAACTGCGACAGCGTGAATACCTTCTCGAAATCAGCCGTGCCATGACCTCACGGCTGGATCTGCCCTCGGTGCTGCGCCTGATCCTGGAGAACGCCGCGGAGATGCTGCGGGGCCAGGCGGGCCTTATCGCCTTGCGTCAGGAAAATGGCAGCCTCCGAGTGCAAGCAAGTTACGGCTTGCCACCGGACATCCTACACCTTTTCACGCCTCTGCTGACCGACGTCCCCGCCCATGCCGAACGCGAGTATCTCATCCGTTGGACGATCCCCAATCTGCAGATGAAACTGAGCCTGGTGGTACCAGCCATCGGACTGGGCCTGCATCAGGTGGTGGCCCTGCCGCTGATCATGGAGAGCAACCTCATCGGCGTGATCTACATCTTCCGCTCCCAAGGCGGGGCTTTCTCCGCCAACGACCGCCAAGTGCTGGCCAGCTTCGCCGACCAGGCGGCTATCGCTGTCCACAACGCCCGCCTCTACCAGCAACTGGCCTACGAGAAGCATCGCTTGGATGCCATCATCCAGAACAGCGCAGATGGGGTGATGATCCTGGATACCCAGCGCCGCATCCGGGTCTTTAGCCTGGCCCTGGAGGGGATGACGGGTCGGTCCGCCGAGGAAGCTATAGGGCAACGTTGCTCCGATGTGCTGGCTCTGAAGGACAGCCAGGGAAAAGACATCTGCGAAGCCGTATGCCCCCTCCCACAGTGCAAATCAGAGGAACACCTCTACAGAGAAGGCAACATCAAGCGCCCCGATGGCTCAGTCGTCACTGTGGGCATCACCTACTCGCCCCTCTACGACAAAGATGGCCGCCTCACAAGTATCATCGCCAACGTGAGGGACATCACCCGCTTCCGCGAGGCCGAGGAGATGAAGTCAACTTTCGTCTCGGT